>DAIQOU010000015.1:0-23238 GCA_036787725.1 Bacteroidales bacterium | reverse complement strand
AAGGAGCAGATATATTTTTTTATTCATTTAATTACCGGCGAAAGAAGGAATTTTTAATTGGTTGGATATAGAGGGAATAATGAGAGGTGCTGCTGAAATTAGGGAACCTTAAAATTATGTTATGCAACACGTTGTACTATTTTGGACTTTTGTCGAACAATTTCGGCACTTCGAATTTTTATATTGAATGTACATTTGCCTTGAAAATGAAAGGGCTTATTTTTTTAATCTTAAAAGAAAATTTTATGAAACAAAAAGCACATCGAAATGTTCGACTTTTATGGATGCTGTTCTTCGGTATCGCGGTCGTCTTTCAAGCAAACGCACAAACTATTTCCATCAAAGGATCGGTGGTTGATGATTCGGGACTTCCGGTAATCGGGGCTTCCGTAGTTGTACAAGGCACGACAAACGGTGCTTCAACAGATGTGGACGGCAATTTTTCTTTGACGAATGTAGCTGCAAACGGTACGTTGCAAATTTCTTATTTAGGGTATAAAACACAAATCATACCGGTAAGTAATCAAACACAACTTTTTGTTAAACTGATTGAAGACTCTCAATTGCTGGATGAAGTGGTAGTGGTAGGATACGGGGTCCAACGCAAAAGCGACTTGACGGGGTCGGTAGCTTCCGTGAAAGCAAGCGATGCCCTGAAAGCATTGCCTTCCGGAAATGTCACGGATGCATTGCAAGGTCGGATGGCCGGTGTTTCCATTGTCTCGGGATCGGGAGACCCTACTCAAGACAATACGGTACGTATTCGCGGGATCAACTCCATTACGGCGGAAGGCGGTCCCTTGGTGGTCGTGGACGGATTTATCGGCGGTTCGTTGCAAGCATTGAACCCGGCGGATATCGAATCCATTGAAGTATTGAAAGATGCATCTGCTACAGCGGTTTACGGTTCAAGAGGGGCGAACGGTGTTATTTTGGTTACAACCAAAAATCCCACCAATAATAATATGGTAATTACTTTCAATTCATTTTTGAGTTTAAAAACCATTGCGAAAAAGCCGGATATGCTTTCTCCTTATGAGTTTGCTCAATTGGCCAATGCTTACGGAAAGGAATATAACGAATCGATGGGTAAAAGCCTGGTAGAATATTATAATGCGGACCAACTGGCAGCTTTCAAGAACGGCACGGACGGATACGATTATTTTGATTCCATCTTAAGAGATCCCGCTTTGTCTCAGAATTATGAAGTTTCCATTGCCGGAGGAGGAGATAAAACATCCGTATTGGCATCGGTACGTTATAATAAAAGTGAAGGGATAATTGAAAAGAATTATCGGGATATTTATAATTACCGGTTGAAAGTAGATACGAAAGTAAAGAAATGGCTGGATTTGGGACTGAATTTCTCGGGATATTATTCGAACGGTTCCGGCCCGCGCTTGTCGCAATATAACGGATTGTTATTGAGTGCCATGTATTTTCCCAATACCGTGAAGCCCAAGGATGAAGATGGTAATTATAATCACAGGTATCCGATCAGCGGTACGGCTACGTATAACCCGATGGGACATATCAATGAAGTAGATAAGAAGAATACCCGCCTGAACAATAATTTGCAGGGATATGTAAATTTCAATATCCTGGACGGACTGACTTTCCGCTCTCAACTGGGAGTTGAATTTACGAATCTGAACAACACCGAATCTCAAAACAGCAACAGTTACCATGCCTTCACGAACGGAGGACTTACGCAGGCATATGCTTACAGCAGTAACGCTCACAGTTGGTTGAATACAAATACTTTGAATTACATGAAGGAGTTAAATTCCGACCATCGGATCAATGCAACGGCCGTGTTTGAACAGTCCTACAGCAATACCTATTGGCATCGGAGTGAAGCCAACGGCCTGGATTTTCCGGATCGTTTGGGAGCCAACAGCTTGGAATCGGCTACGGCCAATTTGGCAAAAGTAAGCTCTGCTCGTACAATCAACACCTTGCAATCATGGATGTTGCGTGCCAATTATGTGTTTAAGAACCGGTATATGCTTACGGCTTCCATCCGGGGAGACGGTTCATCCCGATTGGCCGATAAATGGGATTACTTCCCGTCTGCAGCTGTGGCATGGGATATGAAACAGGAAGCTTTTTTGAAAGATGTGGATTTTCTGAATCAATTGAAATTGAGAGTAGGATACGGTTCGGTAGGAAATCAATCCGTTGAGGCCTACCGTCGTTTCTCTCAGATGGTAGCAACCGTGAATGCCGACGGAACTACTTCTTATCAGGTAGGACGTCCGGCGTCTCCTTATCTGGTATGGGAAAAAAATAATCAAACCAATATAGGTCTGGATGTAGCATTCTTCAACGGCAGGCTTACAGTCAATGCGGATTGGTATAATAAAACATCTAAAGACATCTTGTTGGAACTGAAACAACCGGTGCATGTAGGATTCCCGCAATTGTTGCAAAATGCAGGCGAATTGGAAAATAAAGGGTTTGAGGTTACGATCAGCGGAGATCCGATTGTTACTAAAGATTGGGGATGGCATACAGATGTAACGTTATCACAAAACAAAGGTATCTTTAAGAAGATTCCTACTAAAGATAAAATGCAGATACAAGCCGGAAGTTACGAGAATACTGTCATGAGAATGATTGAGGGTGAAAAGATCGGTACCTTCTGGGGATTCAATAGTGAAGGAGTATGGCAAGAAGATGAAGTAAAAGCTCCTTTTATAGATGCAGACGGAAATGCTACCGGCAAAACCATGGGGGAAACCTATGGAGTGGCTGCCGGAAACGCTAAATATACAGATGTGAATAAGGATGGAAAAATCGATAACTCGGATGCCGGTATTATCGGAAACGGTCAACCTTCTTTCAATTGGGGTTGGAATAATACATTCCGTTACCGTGATTTTGATTTGTCCGTATTTATTATCGGTTTCCACGGATTTGATATTTATAATGCAACGGATCAGATCGGTTACAATACCGTATCGGGACAAAATTTCGACAATATCTCTCCCAAAAAAGCATTCTTGAACCGGTGGACGAAAGAAAATCCGAATACGGATATTCCGGGGTTTGTTTATGAAAAGAACCCGGTAAAAGGATTCAGTTCCCGTTTTGTCGAAAAGGGTGATTTTATTAAGGTGAAAAGTATTACATTAGGTTATAGTCTGCCCTTGCCGGTCTGCCGTTCGTTGCATATTAATAACCTTCGTTTGTATGCGTCTATACAAAACCCTTTTATGATCACAAGTTATGACGGATTGGATCCGGAATCCACCTTGGGTACTCCGCTTACACAAGGAGTAGATTGGGGAAGTTATCCCAATGGACGTAATTATATGTTTGGTTTAAATTTCTCATTTTAATTCTTAAAAATAATGATTATGAAGAAGATATTATATTTGGTAATTACAGGTTGTTTGCTTTCTCTCGCTTCCTGTGTTGACCTGGATCAGGATCCGTTGTCCTTTATCACGGAAGAAGAATATATTCAGTATCCGAAAGATGCCGAGTCGACGGCAAAAGCGGTAACGGCTTTGTATAAAGATTTATGGCAAGGTAATTATGGTTTTAATTGCCGTATCATGCGGATCAATGTGGGTGCGGACGATATGACTGTTTCTCCTACTAAACCCGGGAATGTATTGAATTATATACAAGATCTGAGGCCGAGTTTGCTTTCCAACGATGCCGATTTTTCGGTGCCTTGGGGTATTTTCACCACCATTGTGTTTAATAGCAATAAGATCATTGAAGGAACTCCGATTCCTTCCGACCCCAAAGAGGCAACCGAATTCCAAGCGGTATTGGGAGAAGCTTATTTTATGAGAAGCCTGGCTTATTTTTATATGGTTCGTTTGTTTGGAGATTGTCCGTTGATCTTAAAGAATGCAGATGCCTCTGCTTCCATGCCCCGTTCTTCTGTAGCGGAAGTGTATGACCAAGCCATTCTTCCGGGATTGGAAAAAGCCGTTGCGTGGTTACCCGAAAAGAGCCGTTCCGGATTCAGTTCCACTCCGTCCAAATGGGCTGCCAAGGCTTTATTAGCCGATGTTTATATGACGATGGCCGGTTGGCCTCTGAAAAAAGGTGCCGAGTATTACGGAAAAGCAGCCCAAGAATGTCAGGATATTATTAATAACTCCGGGTTGTCGTTAACCCCTTCTTATGCCGATCTTTGGAAAGAAGCGTTGAAGGAGCAGGCCAATGAACATATGTTTGCGATGCATCATTCGGCTGCCCAAAAGGTAGCAAGTCAGTACGGTAAATCTTTCTATCCTACCGATTTTCATCCCAATGCCGGTTGGGCTGATTATTATGCGAATCCGGTTTTCATGAACAAGTATCCGGAAGACGAACGCAAGGAATGGAACTTCATGACCGAATGGGAAGTGAAACAAACGGATGGATCGATCAAAGTCACCAATTATAAAGACAGTAAGGACGGAGTGCCTTGTATTTCGAAATATTATGATTATGATAACGGTAATCCGGGTCAAAGCGCACAGTCCAACGGTATTACTCCTATTTATCGATATGCCGATGTATTGCTGATGTATGCGGAAGCCTCCGCATTGGCAACGGGAAGCGTCAATGCCCAAGCGTTGCAGTGTTTGCAAGCGGTTCAACAACGGGCCAAATCGTCGCTTACTGCTACTACCGATCCGTCTGAATTTGATAAAGCCGTTTTTGCCGAACGCGGTTGGGAATTTTTTGCGGAATTCAAACGTTGGTTTGATTTGGTGAGAAGAGAAAAATTGGCTGAAGTAAAGCCGACCGAATGGGCTTCTTCTTTATATAAAGCAAATAATCATTATTATTTGCCTGTCCCTTATGAACAAATAGATCTGACAGGTTGGACCAATAACAGCGGATATTAAAAACGACAAGCGGTCCGGTATCTTTGGAATGTCGGACCGCATTATTAAAAAATAAAAAAATAACGTATGAAATTCATGTTCAGATCGGTTGGATTCTTTTTGTTGCTTCTTGTTTTCTTATCGGGATGTGACCGGAAGCAACCTTCCAACAACTTTATAGAGGATAATATTGCTAATGCGGTCGAACAGCAAACGTTACAGACCGATATTATCGAAAATTCCGGAAAGATATTAAATCCCAAGACCCTGGATACGGCAGGAAATATTGTGTATATTCCGATTGATGATTGGACCAGCGGTTTCTTTCCCGGGAGTATATGGTATACTTATCAATTGTCCGGGGACGAAAAATGGTTGCCGTTGGCTAAGAAATATACGGAAAGCCTGGATTCGGTGAAATACCTCACCTGGCATCATGATGTGGGTTTTATGATCGGTTGCAGTTATTTGAACGGTTATCGGATGAAGCATATCCCGGAATATAAAGAGGTAATAGTGGAAACGGCTCGTTCGTTATCCACCCGTTTTCGCCCGCATGCCGGAGTGATTCAGTCTTGGGATGCCGATAAAGGATGGCAGGCCTCGCGGGGATGGAAATGTCCGGTCATCATAGACAATATGATGAATTTGGAATTGTTGTTTGAAGCCTCCCTCTTTTCCGGAGATTCTTCTTTTTACAAGATTGCAGTCAGTCATGCGGACGTGACCATGAAAGAACAATTTCGTCCGGACAACAGTTGTTACCATGTAGTGGATTTTGATCCCGAAACGGGAGAGGTGCGTAAGAGACAGACCGCGCAGGGATATTCGGACGAATCGGCTTGGGCGCGGGGACAAGCTTGGGCTTTATACGGATATACGGTGTGTTATCGTTATACAAAGGACAAACGTTATTTGGATCAAGCCGAAAAAGTGTATAACTTTATTTTTACCAATAAGAACTTACCGGAAGACCTTGTGCCTTATTGGGATTTTGATGCGCCTAAAATACCGGATGAGCCGCGTGATGCTTCTGCAGCAGCCGTTACGGCAGCCGGACTGTATGAGTTGTGTACTTATTTGCCCGACGCCGGATATAAAGAGACCGCCGATCGTATTATGGAAAGTTTGGGTTCGGAAAATTACCGGGCCGAGCCGGGAACGAACGGGAATTTTATCTTGATGCATTCGGTGGGAAGTATTCCTCATAATTCGGAAATAGATGTTCCTTTGAATTATGCAGATTATTATTTTTTGGAAGCATTGTCTCGTAAAAGGGAGTTGGAGCGAAAATAATAAAGCAAACTTAAACTCATAATGAAATACAACCGGAAACATACCTGTTTATTGTTGGGAGGACTCGGACTGACAGCTTGTTCGCAGCCGTTACCCGAATCTTCTCCTCCCAATATTATTTATGTTTTTCCCGATCAGTTCCGAAACCATGCATTGGGATTTTGGGATGAACCGGGATTTAACGATAAAGTAAATTTCCGGGCGGATCCGGTTCATACGCCTCATCTTAATCAATTTGCTAAAGAGTCGGTTGTATTGACTTCGGCTTTCAGTAATTTTCCGTTAAGCAGTCCTCATCGGGGAATATTATTGACCGGTATGTATCCCGAAGGGAATGGAGTCGTGCTTAATTGCAACAGCAACCGTCCGATCAGTTCGTTGAAGGAAAATGCGATTACCGTCAGCGATGTATTAAGTGAAGCCGGATATGATTGTGCTTACATCGGAAAATTGCATACGGATTTTCCTATTCCCAACGATCCGGAACGTCCCGGACAGTATGTGGAAGCATCCGATCCGGTGTGGGATGCTTATACATCTCCCGAACGCCGTCACGGATTCAATTACTGGTATTCTTACGGTACATTTGATGTACATAAGCAACCGCATTATTGGGATACCGAAGGCAAAAGACATGAAATAAGGGAATGGTCTCCCAAACATGAAGCGGATAAAGCGATTGCTTATTTGCAGAATAAAGGGAAGGAGCGGGATGCCGGAAAACCTTTCTTTATGATGGTAGCCATGAATCCGCCTCACAGTCCGTATGCTTCGTTGGAAGATTGTATGGAAGAGGATTATAATTTATATAAGGATGTTCCGATCGACCGGTTGTTGGTGCGGCCGAATGCTGATTTGAGTATGGAAAAGACACGCAACGTTCCTTATTATTTTGCATCCGTTACGGGAGTGGATCGTGAATTCGGTCGTATCGTAGCGGCATTGAAGGAGTTGGGATTGGATAAAAATACGATTGTGGTTTTTGCATCCGATCATGGAGAAACGATGTGCAGCCAGGGAACGGATGATCCCAAAAACTCTCCGTATGCCGAATCGGTCAATATTCCTTTTTTGGTTCGTTATCCCGAAAAACTGGAACCGAGAGTCGATGATTTATTGCTTTCGGCTCCCGACATTATGCCCACGTTGTTGGGTTTGTGCGGCTTGGAGAATAAAATTCCCGAGTCGGTTCAAGGGAAGAATCTCTCTATTTTGTTCTTTGATGAAAAAGCACCGGTGGAACGTCCGCAAGCGGCTCTTTATCTTCAGAATAAGGATGGAGAGAAAGATGAACACGGATTGGTTCGTTCTTATTTTCCGTCTTCCCGGGGAATTAAAACACATCGTTATACATTGGCATTTTATATTGATAAAGAAAATCATCAATTGGTACGTACTTTGTTTTATGATGATCAAAAAGATCCGTATCAATTAACTAATATCCAACCCGATCCTGCGGATCAGTCCTTCCGGGAATTGTGCGCTCAATTATCCGGACTTCTCAAAGAAACGGATGATCCGTGGTATCGGGAACGGATTTTATCCGATTGGATCCCCTATGATTAGGAACTAAAAACCCGAAGTCGGGAATTAGGATCCGGAAATATTAATTGGGGTAAGAATACTCGTTTTTTATTGACTTGCTTTGCGGGTCAATTCCAATGGGTTTAGGTGAGGGGGCGCAGGTAAGTTCCGAGAGGGACGGCATTATGCATAACCGCATGTGTAGCGCAAGCGAAACTTGCGGATCAAAAAGGTCGTCTTTCCGTCCTCAATCTCCGGACCCCGAAGCGGAACGGGGTTGTTACGGGCGAGATATATATCATCTGCTGTGGGTTAGCGAAGCGCAGCCCACGGTTATACATAATATAGCCACTGCGTGGCTTTCATCTTAATCGTTTTTATTATGAATCTTAAATCATTGAAGAAAAGTTTTTTGTTTTTGTTTCTGACGGTTGTTCCTCAACTGCTTTACTCCCAATTGATAAAACACGAGCAATTGTTTTCTTTTGAGGAAGAACCTTTACCTTCTTCTGTCTCGGAAGTAAACTCCCGATTGTCCTTATCGGGCGATCATTATAAGGATGGCACACACTCCTTAAAGTGGGAATTTCAACCCGGAGGCGAACTGATTCTTAAAAAGGAGTTGGGATTTGAACAAAAAGACCCGACCGGAAAAGATACGTATCTGTCTACTTTTGTAATATGGATATATAATGAACGGCCCACCGAAGATTTCGTGACCTTTGAATTTCTGAAGGACGGAAAAAAATGTACTTCTTTTCCTTTCGGACTTCACTTCAAAGGATGGAGAGCGGCATGGGTGAGTTATGAACGGGATATGGAAGGAACTCCGCAAGAAGGAATGAATGAGTTGCGTATAAAAGCGCCCGACCGGGAAGGAACGTTGTTCGTCGATCATTTGATTCCGGCCGTGAAAGCGGACCATCGTCATCATACTCCCGATGTACAGGCGCCGTTTGTAAATAAAGAAACGACCAGTCATTGGCTGATACTTCTTAAATTATCCCGGATACTTCCCGATATTCCGGCGGAAGCCCGGGTTTCGGACCGGCAGGTAAAAGACATCCGGGTAATGGAAGAACGTTTTCACGACTTGATTCATACCCCTTCGGCATTCACCCCTAAAGGAATGGAATCGATTGTTGAAGAATATAATTCGTATGGGATTGTATATAAAGACGGAAAAATATCCGGTTTGCCGGTATTCTTCGGAAGGGCTGCGGAAGCGTTTGAACGATTGGTCCCCGATTGGAGAAATATATTCGATCGCAACGGGATGGAATTTCGTAAGTATTTTACGTTGATGAACAGGATGGCGACAGCCTATCATAATACAACTTCCCCGACAGAGAAGGAAGAACTGGCCCGTATGTTTTTGGCTATGTACGATCATGCTGCCGATCAAGGAATTGCTTCGGGCAGCGGATTGGGTAATCTTACGCATTACGGATACAGTTTCCGAGGAATGTTTACTTCTTATTATTTAATGAAAGAAGTATTGAAAAAAGCAGGCCGCTTGGAAGAAGCTCAACAAACCATGCAATGGTATGCTACCGTAAATGAAATATTTATCAAGCCCGAGAAATACGGAATGGATATGGATGCTTTCAATACCATTACGACGGGACGTATCAGCAGTATCCTCATTATGGATGATTCTCCCGAAAAGGTTCAGTACCTGAAAGCATTCAGTCGGTGGATCAACAACGGCTGTATGCCGGCTCCCGGGTTAGACGGTTCTTTTAAACCTGATGGAGGAGCTTTTCACCACCGTAACAACTACCCTGCTTATGCTGTGGGAGGATTGACCGGGGCTACTCAAATGATCCGACTGTTAAGCCGTACTTCTTTTGCTGTTTCGCAACCGGCTCATCAGACGGTTAAGAATGTATTGAAAACCATGCGGTTCTATTGTAATAAGAAACATTTTCCGCTTTCCATGTCCGGACGGCATCCGGACGGACGGGGCGAACTGATTCCCAACCATTATGCTCAACTGGCGATGGCCGGAACGCCCGACGGAAAAGATGCAATTGACCGGGAAATGGCAGCGGCCTACCTGAGACTGATGTCTGTACCCGATCTTTCGGAGAAGCCGGAATACATGCCTTCTCCGGATTCTGCGAAAGAAAGAAAAGCGGTAGAGTTGTTCTTGTCCGAAGGAATCGAGCCGGAAAAGGATCCGTCGGGTAATTTAGCATTGGGATACGGTTGCGTGTCGGTTCAGAGAAGGGAGAATTGGGCTGCGGTAGTACGCGGACATTCCCGTTATTTATGGGCTGCCGAGCATTATTTGGGGGCCAATCTGTACGGACGCTATTTGGCACATGGGAGTATGCAAGTGCTTACGGCACCCGATAATGAAGAGGTTACTCCAAAAACAAGCGGATGGATACAAGAAGGTTTTGATTGGGGACGAATACCCGGAGCCACAGCCATTCACTTGCCGGTAGAACAATTGAAGGCAAACGTATTGAATGTGGATGTGTATTCGGGTTTTGAAGAGATGCTTTATTCGGACGAAGCATTTGCCGGAGGACTTTCCCAAGAGGGGAAAAACGGCGTTTTCGGAATGAAGTTGCATGAACACGATAAATATAACGGCTCGCATCGCGCCCGGAAATCGTATCATTTTTTCGGAGGAAAGATCATTTGCTTGGGTTCCGATATCGAAAACGACAATGAAGAGTATCCTACGGAAACCACTCTTTTTCAATTGGCAGTTACGGATGAAAGGACACGCGGATATTGGAAGAATTACGCCGAAAGGGAAAGTTATTGGATCGATCATTTGAATACAGGTTATTATATTCCCTTGACCAAAAAGAAAGGAAACCTTCGGTTTGAAAAGAATTTTCCCCAATTCTCAAGAATGCAAAATACGGGAGAAGAAACATCGGGCGATTGGGTAGTGCTGACATGGGACCACGGGAAAGCGCCTAAAGGAAAAGAATATGAATATGCAATTATTCCCGGCAGTTCCGAAAAGGAAATGAAACAATTTGCCAAAAAGGTTCCTTATCGGGTATTACAGAAAGATAAGAACGCTCATATTGTGAAAGAAACGGCAACCAATACGGTATCTTATGTACTCTTTGAAACTCCCGGAATACTTCCCCCCGGTCCGGTAACACTTGCGGATACGGCTTGTTTGATTATGGCTCGTGAATCCGACACCGGTTTGTTGTTAACAGTATGTAACCCTGATCTTGCTCTTTATCGGGGACCTTCGGACGAACTGTTGGATGAAAACGGAAAACGAGTGGAGAGAAGTATTTATTCCCGTCCGTGGATATCTCACGAAAGTATGGAAGTTCCGGTGACGGTCACCGTCAAAGGAAAATGGAAAGTACCGGATAACCCGTCGGTTCAATGGGTGGAATCCGATACGAATAAGACAGTTATCCGTTTTTTGTGTAAGGATGCGGCAAGTATAGAGGTGGAATTGATCCGATAGTATTTCCCGCATAAAGTGACAGTATAGAGATAATCGATAAGAATCAAGGTAACAAAATCAACGTATTTTAGGGGAGAGGCTCACCTGCATAGAGGTGAAGCTCTCCCCTGCATACAGGTGAGCCGTTCCCCTGTATACAGGTGAGGTATTCCCCTGCATGCAGGGGAGGTTTTCCCCCGGAAGATGAGTAAGAGGCCGTATCAAAAGGACGAGTGTCCTTTGAATAAGTTACGAAGAAAGCACGAAGGCACGAAAGGGAGAAAGCGTGGAGGGCTTTGATTGGGATAATCTCGGCGAGGTAATTACATCCGATTCGTAACCTCTTCGAGAAATATCCGGCCTTTTGAGACAACTCTATGTGAATTATGAATTGTGAATTACTTAAAATAACTAACCCATGCATTTTTTTTATATCATTCTCGGGTCCCTGTTAATTTCGGTGTTGACGGCGGGTGGAGTGAACGCTCAACCGGACCCGCGTATTCCCGATTCAAAAAAATTGATTACTTATAAGCCTTCCAACCATTCGATGTATAAAAAAGGGTGGATTGATTTTAACAAAAACGGGAAAAAAGATGTGTATGAAGATCCTTCCGCGGCATTGGAAGACCGGGTCGAAGATTTATTGAGTCGTATGACCACGGAAGAAAAGACTTGCCAGATGGTAACCCTCTACGGCTATAAGCGTGTATTGGCCGATGATTTGCCTACTCCCGAATGGAAGAATAAGTTATGGAAAGACGGGATAGGTGCCATCGATGAACACTTGAACGGATTTCAGCAATGGGGTCTTCCTCCTTCGGACAACCCGTTTGTTTGGCCGGCATCGCGGCATGCTTGGGCATTGAATGAAGTACAACGTTTTTTTGTAGAAGAAACCCGTTTGGGTATTCCCGTTGATTTTACCAACGAAGGAATCCGGGGAGTGGAAAGTTATATGGCCACCAATTTTCCTACGCAATTGGGACTGGGACATACCTGGAACCGGGAACTTATCCGAAAAGTAGGATATATCACCGGAAGAGAAGCTCGTTTGTTGGGTTATACCAATGTATATGCTCCGATTTTGGATGTCGGAAGAGATCAGCGATGGGGACGTTATGAAGAAGTATATGGAGAAAGCCCGTATTTGGTGGCGGAATTGGGTATTGCCATGATCAGCGGATTACAGCAAGATTACCGGGTAGCTTCCACTGCCAAACATTATATTGCTTACAGCAATAATAAAGGGGGAAGGGAAGGTATGTCCCGCGTGGATCCGCAAATGTCTCCCCGAGAAGTGGAAAATATCCATGTATATCCTTGGAGAAGGGCAATAAAAGAAGCCGGTTTGTTGGGAGTCATGAGTTCTTACAACGATTATGATGGTTTTCCGATTCAAAGCAGTCGTTATTGGTTGACCGATCGTTTGCGGAAAGAGATGGGATTTAAAGGGTATGTGGTGTCGGACAGCGATGCGGTAGAATACTTGCACAGTAAACACGGGACTTCCGAAGATATGAAGGAATCGGTGCGTCAATCGGTAGAGGCCGGATTGAACGTGCGGTGTACTTTTCGTTCGCCCGATTCGTTCGTACTGCCTTTAAGAGAATTGATAGAAGAAGGGAGAATCGACCCGGAGATCATTGATGACCGGGTACGGGATATTTTACGTGTGAAATTCAGGATCGGCTTGTTTGATACTCCTTATCAAACGGATTTACAAGCGGCCGACAAGGAAGTAAACAGCCCGGAAAACCGGGCAGCGGCGTTGCAGGCATCGCGGGAATCCTTAGTACTCTTGAAAAATGAAAATCAATTACTTCCCTTATCTAAAGATATAAAAAGGATCAGTGTATGCGGCCCCAATGCGGACGACGCTTCGTATGCTCTGACTCATTACGGTCCTTTGGCTGTGGAAGTTACTTCTGTTCTTCAAGGAATAAAAGATAAGTTGGGAACCGGCACAGAAGTCTTATATACCAAGGGATGCGATATTGTAGATGCCGGTTGGCCAGAAACAGAAATAGTGCCGACACCTGTCACTCCCGAAGAGCAATATGAAATAGACCGGGCGGTAGAGAATGCCCTGGCCGGTGAAGTAACCATTGCTGTGTTGGGAGGAAACGGAAGAACGTGCGGAGAAAATAAATCCCGTTCGAGTCTGGATTTACCCGGAAGGCAGCAAGACTTATTGGAAGCTTTATATGCAACGGGTAAACCCATTGTATTGGTATTGATCAACGGGCGTCCGAATTCCATTAATTGGGCCGATAAGTACCTGCCTGCCATACTGGAAGCCTGGTATCCCGGCTCCGAAGGAGGGACTGCTGTTGCCGATGTATTGTTTGGCGATTATAACCCCGGCGGGAAATTGACTGTTACTTTTCCCAAAACGGTCGGACAAATTCCTTTTAACTTTCCTGCTAAACCGGCTTCACAAGTAGACGGAGGCAAAACGCCCGGATTAAAAGGGAATATGAGCCGGATCAACGGAGCGCTTTACCCTTTCGGCTACGGATTAAGTTATACTGCTTTTGAATATTCCGACCTTTCCGTTTCTCCCGAAATAATTGCTCCTTTTGGGGAAGTAACGGTGAAATGCAACATTACCAATACGGGACGTTATGCCGGAGATGAAGTGGTGCAACTGTACATACGAGACCTCATCGGTTCCGTTACTACCTACGAGAAAAGTTTGCGCGGATTTGAGCGCATACATTTACAACCCGGAGAAACCAAAGAGGTAACATTCAAACTGCTTCCAAGGGATTTGGAGCTGATTGATATGTATGACCGGCGAATCGTGGAACCCGGAGAGTTCCGTATTATGATAGGCGCCTCTTCCGAAGATATTCGGCTGGAGGAAATACTTACGGTAGTGGATTCCGAAGATAAAATAAAGAAAAGGAAAGAAACTTCTTCCGATCCTCTTTTTGATCTGTCGGATCATGATCCTTCTACCGGCCGGACAAATATGCGCGGAGAATCATTGACTTTTCCGATGCCGGAAAATGCCATGCCGCAAGCTGTTTCCATTTATTGGGGAAAGATAACTCAACAGCCGGCAGCTTTTGAAATACAACTTTCAAGCGGAGGAGGGCAGTTCCTTACCGTGTATTCCGGAACGGTAACGGAAGAGAATGCTTATGCCCATTATTCATTTGAACGAACGGTAGCAAGTGATGTGCGTATCCTGATTACTTCCGGAACGGTTTTCGTGGGAGAAGTAAAAATAAAATAAAAGCAAAAACCTCGATTGTTTATAATTGCACTTAAAGTACTACCTTTACACCGAATTGGAAAGTAGTAAAGGTATGCTTTCGGATAAACCGAACAAAAAAACAACCCTCAACCTGTTTGAGCGTTTTAAGAAATGGATAAAAAACCGCGGGAAAAAAGAGACAAATGTGTATTTTATTTCCGGCATGTGTTACAATTGTTCTGTCTTTGACAAACTGACCCTACCTAAAGGCTTCAGTAAACAATACATTGAATGGCCCATTCCCGATCCGGAGGTGTCCCTCCGGGATTATGCATTGTTAATGAGTAAACAAATCGATACTTCCCGGCCTTTTATTTTGGTAGGATATTCTTTCGGAGCAGTCATCATTCAGGAAATGAGCCATTTCTTAAAACCGGAGAAAAGCATTATTATTTCTTCCTTTAAAAGTGAAGAAGAAATTCCATTGCTGTTCAAAGCAGTCCGGAAAGCCCACTTGGCAGATAAAGTACCGATGAAAGTCTTTTCGGCTACAGAGTTTATTACCAATGCCTTTAATTACTTGGTTTATAATATGTCGAATACGGAATTGGCTCAATTCATGACCTGTACCGATCCGGTTTATATCCGTTGGGCCGTCAGGCAAATAACCGATTGGGTACCGGACAATAAGTGTCGTTCGTTGTATCATATTCACGGCACCGAGGACCAGGTATTTCCTTACGACCGGTTGAAGAATGTTTTTCCGGTGCAGGGAGGAGATCACCTGATGGTACAAAAAAAGGCACGGACCGTAAGTTCAATCCTGGGAAGTATTTTGTTGATTAAGGAGGATGAATGAATAATATAAAAAATCAGGGCTGTCTTATCACAAAGCAGCCCTGATTTTTTATATTGAACCCATCCTTCTATTTCTTTATCACTTTATGCGTAATTTTTCCCGTTGTAGTGTGTATAGTAACAATATAGGTTCCTTTTTCCCACGCGGAAGTCGGAATGCTCTCCGTTTTCTCCTTATAAATGGCAATCGGGCGACCGGCTAAATCCGTTACGGAAATAAGAAGTATTTCCCCTTCAAAAGAAATATGCAGTTCCTTATCTACCGGATTCGGATACAACAATACACGATTGTTATGGACATCGTCGATACCGGTTACATTCATCACTTCAATATCTTTGGTTACGATCCGTAATCCGCAAGGATGTTCCATTGATAATTTTAATTCGCCAATGCCTTCGGTCGGCCCGTAGAAGAAAGGAAATACAATATAGCGGAAAGTAGAATCTACATTGGAATGATAGAAATGAGCTTCCTCCTCCCGTGAGAACTCCCAATTGTAGAAGGTAACATCATCAAATCCATATCCGTTTCCTACTTCATATCGATATCTTTCCCGGGTATATACTTTATCTTCTCCTCTGATTTCGATGGAGTCGGGAAGAGGTAAGGCTACCCAAAAATTGGTTACATTGCTTGTATCTGCACTCGCACAAGCTCCGTTGACAATAGAATAATAATATCCGGGGTGTACTTGTTGGTCCGGAACGGTAAAAAGCAAGGTGTCGTTGTCCACTCCCACAGCCATGCCATTCCAATACCATTCAAACATCAAGCTGTCTCCCTCTGCTTCCACAGACATCGGGAAGGGTACATGTTGGCAGGCAACCAATCGTCCGGGAAGGTCTTTGGTAATTTTGGCCGGCATCAGCGGACGAACATTTACCGCATAAGTTTGTTGAGTAACACCATCTTCAGCAGTTACAATCACTTCAAATCGTTTGAAATACCTTTCCAGCGGAGCTTTGATCACATGTTGAACATAGGCGCAAGGGGAGAAAGGCACTCCGATTATATCTACATCTTCCGTACCGCAAGGCAAAACGATTTCATAGCCTTCTAATTGGGACGGGTTAAAATCCTGAACCAATTTGCCGTTTACCCACAGTTCATTCAAATAAGCATTCCTACTCGGAACCATAATTACTTGTTGGTCGGCGGAGTCGGCTTCCGCAATTACTTTATTGGGACAAGTAATGTGAACTCCGTATTCGGCCAATGTTGCAGCGTGTATTTTGGATGTGTCTCTTGTCCGGATTACTTCATTACCTGCTTTTACTGTCCATTGATAAATAAAATAAGCATTTGCGGAATCGTTTGCAACCGATTGAGTGGCCAGTTGATCCAAATAAGCTTTCGGAACCGGCCAAGAAAGATACCTGGTTTTACGATCGGGAGAAAGCCAATTTCCCATTTGACCGGTCGGAATGCTTCCGCTCTCGGCCGGTATGTTCAATGAATGCAGATTGTAGGCCGGGAAAGAATAGTTGACATCTCCCTCAAATGTCAGTACTGCCGGAATGGCGATCCGTATAGAATCTGTAACCGACATGGCTTCTGCCGCTTTATTCTTTTTGTAGAATAGCAATGACATGGTTGCCCGGTCTCTTCCCGGCTCGCAAAGGAGTGAATCCAATGCCGGGGTGAGTGTTAATCCCGAACGGTATCCGATTAAAGGATTAAGAAGACTTAATTGACTTGAACGAGCTGTTTGTCCCGTAGTAATTACATTTTGCGTATTGTCACAGAATCTTTTTCCCGAAAAGCGAGCCCCGATCTGTTCTCCGGTGATGGCTATGTCGCAGGTAGGACGAAGTTTGAAACGGAAATAGAGTTGACTTCCGCCGTCAATGGTGGCGCTGTCTCCAAATAGTGGTTTTAGAGCTGCCGATTGCGTTGTGTACAGGTCTTGTAAATTAAATACAACATTATTCCGGGGGGTTGCATCCCCTATGAGAGCAGTCAATTTATTTTTCCATGAAGAATCAGTCACCCTCAATACTGTTCCTTTATACTTGATAAAAGCGGAATCGACATGATATTCCAATCCCCTCGGAAAATCCATTTCTACACTTAATTTTGAAACCGGTCCCGGAGAAGCCGAAGCATCCAATACCACTTCCACAACAAACGGTGAACCTTTATCTACACCGTTCAATCCGTAAGCCGGAGAAGAAGGAACCTGCGGATTACTCGGAGTGGTTGCCCAGGGAGTAATGCTTCCGCTGATTTGAGCAGAAACGGCTTGCAGTGTCAAGGTGATGTCTTTATATACATACAAATCAAAATCTCCGCCATCGGCTGCCCGGGAAGTGTTGAAGGCAGCTGCATTCAATGTTCCTCCAAAGGGTATCCAGGAAGAAAGAGCTCCCGGTTGATAAATAGGATAAACAGTTACGGTAGTATCCGAACATCCTCTATTGGGCATCACTTCAAAACTCAAGTTATTTGTAATGCTGCTTCCCGGAGCAAGAGAAGTCACTTTGATCCATCGATTGTTTTCTCCTTGTCCCGAAATGCCGTTGAAAGAAGCATTTTTTACCGGACCTTCTACGTATAGCCAGATCACATTCGCAGTAGAGGAAGACGGATTTTCCAGTTTGAAATTCCAACTTAATCGTTCTTTACTCACGTTTTGAGCTACCGCATCCGTTGTTGAGATTTTTATATCCTTTGCATCGGAATATACCATGGTTGAAGCTCCATAGGTTCTTGAAACAGAGGCATTGGGTACATGCGCCTGCGAAAATTCGGTGCCGTTTGGATAAACCGTAAAATTCAGGGTCGAAGTTCCTTGAGGAGCTCTCGGTGTAGCAATAATATCCGGTCTTACCTGTAAAATGTAAGAACCTTCGGATATCCGAATTTGGTTAGAGCCCGCTGTTGGATTCGCCGTGTAAATTTGTCCCGCTCCGGTAATATAATTGTTTCTTATAACAAATGCTTTTTTTGTTTTTGTGCTCTTTATCGGATCGGCAGTTATTGAATTAGCTGTAACATTACTGCCATTGCTTGCATCTCCGGTAATACCGAATCGCATGGTATTGTTGATACGGTATCCTTCCGGAACAACTACATACACGGTATCTACCGTTCCTATATTCCTGAATTCAAACGGCGTCCAGCCGGCAGGTGCGGCAGCCGGATGATATACCGGATTATAATAGGCTCCTCCCATTATTTGTTGAGGCCCGGCAAAATTTAGCGTTGTCACTTGCGACCAAGCTCCTACGCTTCCTCTATAATAAGTTGTTGTAACGCCATACTCTTCATCTCCGTGTCGATTGGCTCCCGGTCTTCCCGGGTTGGTTCCGGAGGTAAAATTAACGGAATTTCCCAGATCTATAGGAGAAGCATAAAACCAAGAACCGAGTTTATAATTGGATGGTTGGTAGGAACCGGAGGTAGAAACAGCTTTAAAAGGAACATTCAACGTGATTTGGTTGCCCGTTGTGAAATTTCCTCCGCCTTGTTTGGTTATCTTCCAAATATATGCAAATCTTTTCGGAGCTGATCCTCCTACATTAAACGGAGTTACCGTTGTTCCTGAAACGGAATTCAGTAAAGTTGCATTATGGCCCGAAGAAACGGTAACAATATCTTTCAGAATACTATACATGTTTTGATTCTCTTCCGAGAATACAACAGCATACAATACCGGATAGCTTCCCGAATTTACCAATCCGTTGAATTTCATGAACGTAGTGTCCCCCGTCACCATTTGCAGATGATCTACTTTGGGATAGTCGGTATGGCCGGGATGCATTTTAGTCAATGGTAAGTCCGGTTTTCCATCATCATTGGAATCTACTAAACCCAATGTTTTTCGCTCCATGTCTAATGTATAAGAAAAGTTGGTTGGAGAACAATTTAACGACATCAAGCTGTAAAACTGTAATACTTTAGGCATGCGAACATTGGCGCCCGATCCCGAATCGGTTCCGGTAGGATAAAGATCAAAACTGATATCGGCGCTGTGTAACCCGGATACAGCTCCCCCTTGAGAACAATCTTGTCGGAAAGTAATAAAGACATAGCGGGTCCCCGAGCCGCTCACATTGATCTTAAAAGTATAAATATTCTGTGGAGACGAAGTCGTATCTGTTTCTGCATCGATGATAGTTGTAGTCATCAGAGAACCTGTTCCCAAACTGTTTCCTACTTTTACTTTATAAGCCGTAGGGCTTGACTTTTCTATTTTAATCCCTTTCGGTAAAACGACTCGCATTTTTGCATATCCGGAGCCGTTTTGAAATAATAACGATTGTGCATGCGCATTGAAAGTAACCATGAATAACCGGGCTTCTACAGAGGGGTTGCTCGAACTCAAGTTCACGGAAGGTCCGAGATTGGTTCCGGTCATATAATCTGCCAGTGAATAGATAGATGCACTTTGAATGTTGTAAGTAGCCGTAGCACACAGGTCAGTGTAGCTCATGTAGTCATCATGTCGTACGCTCCTTACCCACTTCCTATCAATTTCCGTAGTGTTATAAAACATATCCGGTGCTGTATAGGATTTCCATTTGATCCATAGTTCTTGACCGGCCGGCAAGTTCTCGGGAATGGTCATTCGTATCTGGGTAGGCTTGTTTCTGTAGCTTGTATTTACCTGATATGCCCCGCTTCCGGCTCCGCTTCCGGAATTTAATGCTACCGGAGTGAGGGTCGACCAAGTAGCTCCTCCGTTTACACTGTATGATACCGGATCCGCAGTAAGGAAGCTGGAATATTCTCCCGTAGAAGTCGTTAAACTGTAAATAATATTGGCGGCATCGCCTGTTCCGTCATTTCTTATTTTGGTAATCATGGAATTACCCGTTGTTCCGTCTACATTTCGCATTCCCGGGAATTCGGGAGTGGTACCGGCTCGTTTTAGAGAAGGAGTTCCGCTTCCGGAGTTGGCTGCAAACGAACCGTTGACAGCAGAGCCGGTCACATAATCTGTCGAACTACCCCAAGCGGCATTCATACTGACCGTAGAGTTTCCGCATGAATTTTTCTTTGCCCTTAAAGATATGTTTACGGTTTCTCCGTTACCGAATCCGTCTCCACCAATCGAATGAATTTTTTCCAGGTAAAGGGTATAGATTGTATTGTTTCCCGAAGGGGCACTGCTTACCCGGGTGACCGTAATCCCGTTGGCTTTCCATGAATTCGGTGTCAGGGTAATAGCCGCAGTCGGAAACGTGAATTTAGCTCTTACGGAATCTATCTCTCCGCCATTGGTCCTAAGTCCGAACCGGTATTCCATATCAGTATTGGTTCCCGGATTATGAGCTCCATTGTTATTCCCGAAAGACAATGTCAAATTACTTTGTCCCGAAGGAAGCGAGGTCGGACTCACGATGGATAATGCCGCTCGATTGTAGTTATAAGCCAGGGTGGTATCCGATAAAACAGTTCCGTTGTCTTTAATTGTAATTCGTACATTTCCGGAAGTTATCGAAAGAGGTAAGGCATCGGTCGCTTTCCGGGGAATTTTGTACCATACTGTTGAATTTTGGGACAAGTTTTTGGTTGGAAAGGTCAATGTTCTTGTTCCGGCGTTCCAGTTAAGTGTTCCCCAATTAACCGAGCCTCCGCCAATATTTGCAGCAGGATTACTTATTTCATCATAGATATCCTGTGCATAAGGAAATGTGACTGTGATTTCCGCTTGGGACATAGGCGCATCGGCGACTTCAAATTTGATCTCAATGTCGGAAGGATTGCTTGATCCGACATTTACGTTTTCGGCTTTCGGATAAGATAGACTCCAGTCTACTCGCTGAGCTTGAACTCCTGATATACAGGAACATCCGATAACGATTAGCCAACAAATGATTTCTAGTTTTCTCTTGTGCATATGATTGTTATTTATGATATTTGTTAATTTGAGCAATACCTCACCTGCATCGACTATTTCCGAACTTACATCCGGAATATTCGCATTAAAAATATAACTTACTGTTTTTGTTGTCTAACGATTCACCTTCGGTCGAAAGTTTGAATGCCATCTTTATCGGGAACAAAGTTACTATTTTTAATTAAAAGTATATAAAACAATTAAGCAAATATTATGCCGGTGAAAGAATGTTAAATTATTCTTTTGGAAAAACTTTTTCCTTGAGCAATCGGTTATAAGAAGTGTAAAATCAAAGATTGTTTTATTCATCTAAAATTAAATGCAGTATGAAAAAGGTTCTAAGTTTTATGGCTATTGTTTGTGCTATTGTTTTAGTCGGTTGTAATCAAGGAAAAAAGACTGCAGAACCGGCAGGCACAAATACAACAGAACAAAATAAAGCAGATACTCACACGGCTCAAAATTCATTGGATTATACCGGAACCTACAAAGGGGTGATTCCTTGTGCCGATTGTGAGGGAATTGAAACGGAAATTATTCTTCATTCAGACGGATCTTTCGTAAAGAAATCAAAATATCTGGGAAAAGGCTCCGAGGAAGTATTTGAGGAAAAAGGTAATTATACGTGGGATCCCACCGGTTTTATAATTACATTGGATGGTATTAAAGATGCTCCCAATCGATTCCGAGTCGAAGAGAATACAATTCGGATGTTTGACATGGGCGGAAATCGGATTGAAGGAGAGCTGGCCGATAAATATGTATTAAGAAAATAAAGGCAATTCCCGGAGTTTTCCGGTCTATAATAAACTCAAGGAGGTGTTTTGAAAAATACCTCCTTTTTTTGTTGGCGGGTTCCGGATTTCCGGGTAAGAGAATCGTTTCCTATTCTTAAATTATGAAGTAATAGACATAAATACCGGAGAGATCACAGCTATTAATATTTTGGATAGGATTTCTGCTGCAATCAGGGCAACAGCAAACGAGACGCCTCCTTTTACTCCTTTCACATTGGCAGATACAGAATAAGCATTGTATTTTAATATAATAGACCATACGTTGAAAACAACCATTACGAGGGCGCTGATCATTAATGGCAAAAAGTTTTCGGTAAATATACCAATCAAATCATTTACAGTTAAAGATTGAATATCGGGATTGCCAAAATCTACATGAGAAAAAGGAATGAATCCCCATAATGCTGCAAAAATAAGAGGAGCTTGCGATAAAGCCAATGTTCCGATAATATCTATAAGCCGAACCGATGTTTTTGTAACAATTCGTCCGGTAATGTAAAAGACTAAGGAGAGAGAAGACCATGCGCATAATTGGTAAAAAGCGTGTAATAAATAGGGTGCGGTCTGTTGTGCAGCCCCTACATGGATATCCAGCGCCCCATCAAAATAAACATTGCTGTGATAGGCAATGTAGGAAATAAGGGCCATGACCGGAATCCCGGCTGCTAATGCCTTTACTCCTGCGATGTACTTAAAAGGAGCGAATAACCAAGTGATAATAGAAGTTTTATTCTTCATAACTTTTAATTTTATTAATAATATCATCCAATAAATTTCTTACGGTGGGGTAACTGAGACCTAATTGTTTTGCCATGTCTTTAAGGCTTCCGCTACTCTTGACGAATTTGATAATTATATCTTGTTCTTCCGGCGATAAACGGGCGAGCAAAGGAAGTGAGTACAATCCGTGAACTTCTGTTCCGCATTTTTCGCATAATAAACTTTTTACTTTCAAGGCAGATTGACAACTCGGGCAATTACAAGGTAACATAACTTTATTTCTTTTTGTATGTGCAAATGTAATAATATATTTAATAAAATCAAGTATTGATTTAATAAAATTGATATTTAGTTTGATTTTAATTATTGTTCTCTCATAAGAAGAGTAATGTATAGGTGAGTGAAAATATTTCCAAATAACAGATTATTGTCTATTCTTGATTGAAACCGGTCTTAGCTGTTTCAATAACGATGACTTAATATTATTAATCAAACATCCTGAAGGAAAATAAGATTAATCCGGAATGTAATTGTTAAAATATTCTTATCCGACAACCTTTGCAGGAGAGGATTGTTTTATTTGTATAAACTTCCCAACAGGGTAAGTCTTAACAAGGCAAAAAGATAGAAAAGAATAAGACCGGAAATAATTTTCCGGTCTTATTTTATTAATGCAGGTCTTATTTTTATTTCCTTCAGTAAGAATTTGAAGTACAGG
>DAIQOU010000256.1:0-6628 GCA_036787725.1 Bacteroidales bacterium | reverse complement strand
TGAAAAAAATGTTAAATAGGGAAATAGTAAGTGCATTTTTTAAGTATTGAATTCTTTTGATTTTTTATTTGTTATCAATTAGGAGTATATTTGTAAAAATAAAATTGTCAGAATGGATTCCGCTTCAAAATATCTTTTTTATGCACCGGAAATAAATGTTGTTCCCACTCTTTCTCCGGAAGAGTCATTACATTGTGCACGAGTATTGAGGTTAAAACAGGGAGATGAAATTGTGTTAACAGATGGAATAGGGTATTTTTATAAAGCAACATTGGAGTCCGTTTCCTCCAAATGCTGTCATGTACGGGTTTTTGAAAAAAAAGAACAAAAACTTCATTGGGAAAATTGTATTGAAATTGCCGTGGCTCCTACTAAAAATGCAGATCGAATGGAATGGTTGGTGGAGAAGGCAACTGAAATCGGAATTAACCGGTTTCACTTTTTAAGATGTCGTTTTTCAGAAAGGAAAGAAATCCGATTACAACGAATAGAGAAAAGTGTAATTGCAGCGGCAAAACAATCGTTTAAGGCTACTTTACCTCAATTGAATGAAATGGTTGATTTTAAAAAGTTTGTGAAGCAGGATTTTTCCGGTCGTAAATTTATTGCCCATTGTCATTCCGGAGAAAAAAAGATTTTGAGCCGGGCCTGTAAAAAAGGAGAAAATGCATTAATTTTGATTGGTCCGGAAGGCGATTTCAGTGAGACCGAAGTGAATTTGGCTATTGAAAACGGGTTTGAGCCGATTTCATTGGGAGAAACTCGATTGAGAACCGAAACTGCGGCTTTAATGGCATGTCATACCGTTCATCTTATTAATCAATTATGATGAAGTCCTTGCTTTTTAAAATATTAATATGGATAAGGAACATTATTTTATTTTTCTTTGTACTTAGCTTGTTCTTTGTTGTTCTGTATCGATTTGTTCCGGTTTACTATACCCCTTTAATGTTTATTCGGGCTTATGAACAAATTAAATCCAATCAGCCTGTTCGGATAAACCATCATTGGGTACCTTTGGATTCCGGTATATCTCAGCACTTGGTTCAAGCCGTAGTTGCATCCGAAGATAATTTATTTTTAGTTCATAACGGATTTGATTTTGATCAAATCAAGATTTCCCGGGAAAATTCGAAAAAAGGGAAGAAGTTACGAGGAGCAAGTACGATTTCTCAACAAACTGCTAAAAATGTTTTTTTATGGCCCGGACGTTCCTATCTTCGAAAAGGATTGGAAGTTTATTTTACCGTGTTGATTGAATTTGTTTGGGGGAAAGAACGCATTATGGAAGTTTATCTTAATTCCATTGAAATGGGTCCCGGGATTTATGGTGCAGAAGCAGTAGCTCGTGCCCATTTTAATAAATCGGCTGTCGATTTATCTGTCCGGGAGGCGGCTTTAATCGCAGTTTCTCTCCCCAATCCCAGAGTCCTAAATTCCGGAAAACCATCTCCTTATATGTTAAAGAGACAGGGAAAGATTATTTCTTTAATGGGAAAAATTATTCGCATTGATTTTGGAGTTAGAAAAGAGGAATCCAAAGATGTGCCTTCCAAAAAAAGAAAAGGGAAAAAATGGAGAGGATAAGTTTTGTCGATTGGGGGATAATTCCTTATTATAATGCATACGAAAAACAATCTCGGTTATTTTTGGAGGCTGTTGAATGTAAAAAACGGAAAACTCCGGTTAATAACTTGTTGATTTTTTGCCAACATCCGCAAGTAATTACATTAGGAAAACATGCTCAAGAGTCGAATTTGCTTATATCCGAAGAAGAATGCCGGTCGAAAGGAATATCGATCATTTATACCGATCGAGGCGGAGATGTGACTTATCATGGTCCCGGCCAATTAGTCATATATCCCATTATTGATTTGGAAGCATGGAAACTTACCCCAAAAACGTATCTTTCCTTATTGGAAGAAGCTATCATCCGCTTATTGTCTTTGTATGGCATAGAAGGAGAAAGGTTGCCCGCTGCCGGGATATGGATAGGGGCTAATAAGAAAAATGTTCGAAAGATTTGTGCTGTGGGGCTTAAATGCAGGCAATTTATCACAATGCATGGATTGGCTTTAAATATCAATACGAAATTAGAATGTTTTCAATGGATAAATCCTTGTGGTTTTACAGATAGAGGGGTAACTTCTATGGAAAAAGAGTTGAAAAGAGAAATAGATGAGGATAAAATTAAGTTTCAATTATCTCAAATATTTTTGGATTTATTGGCATGATAATATCACATCTTTTTTATCTTTGCACGGTAACATAATTAGAAATAGTGTGAATATTGTTTTTCATCATCATATTATTTGTTAATTCAGGTGAGACTTATAGTGTATTTACTAAAATATATTAGGCTTGCTTGAAAAGGTAAGCCTTTTAATTATCTGATATTTATATGCTTAGAATTGCAGTACAAGCCAAAGGACGGCTGTTTGAAGAAACTATGGAGTTGTTGTCGGAAGCAGGAATTAAATTGTCTTCGGGGAAACGGAGTTTGCTTGTTTCGTCTAAAACATTTCCGGTAGAATTATTATTTTTGCGGGATGACGATATCCCTCAAGCGGTAGCCGAAGGAGTTGCCGATTTGGGAATTGTAGGTGAAAATGAATTTACAGAAAAGAAACAAAATGCTAATTTAATTAAACAGCTTGGATTTAGTAAGTGTCGTGTATCGTTGGCTATTCCTAAAGAAGAGGAATATCACGGCTTAAGTTGGTTTGCCGGGAAAAAAATAGCTACTTCCTATCCCGAAATACTAAAAGATTTTCTGAAACAAAATGCAATAAAAGCAGACATTCATGTAATTAGCGGCTCTGTAGAAATAGCTCCGAGTATTGGTTTGGCCAATGCTATTTTTGATATAGTCAGTTCGGGGAGTACGTTGATTAGTAATCATTTGAAGGAAGTTGAGGTTGTTATGCAATCGGAGGCGGTTCTTATTTCTCATCCGAAATTAAGTCGGGAAAAGAAAGTGGTGTTGGAAGAATTGCTTTTTCGAATCGATGCGGTGCAAAAAGCAGAAGGAAAAAAATATATATTGCTGAATGCACCGAATGAAAAGTTACCTGAAATTTTTGAATTATTGCCGGGCATGAAAAGTCCGACTATTTTACCACTGGCTCAAGAGGGTTGGAGTTCTATCCATTCCGTTATTGAAGAGAAAAAATTCTGGGAAGTGATCGGAAAGTTAAAAGCATTGGGGGCAGAAGGCATATTGATTATCCCCATTGAAAAAATGATTTTATGATTTCTGTTTCCGAAAATATTACCTTAAGGCCCTTATCCATGGGAGATGTACCTTTTATTTTTAATATTATAAATATGGAGAGGGAATATCTTCGGCAATGGTTGCCCTTTGTAGACATTACAAATGAAATAGAAGACACGGAACATTCGGTAAATGAGATGATGTTATCGTCCAATGAACAATTTTCGATTTATACCGGGGAACGTTTGATCGGTTTGGTCGGCTTTAAAGATACAGATACCGGTAATCGCAAGACGGAGATCGGATATTGGCTATCTCAAACCGCACAGGGGAAAGGAATTATGACTAATTCTGTTAAATCTCTTTTGTCTTATGCGTTTGATGAATTGGAGATGAATAGGGTGCAGATCAGAGTCGCAGTTGATAATCATAAAAGCCGAAAAATACCCGAAAGATTGGGGTTTAAATTGGAAGGAATCGAGCGTTGCGGAGAATTACTGGCAGATGATGTTTTTACAGATTTAGCCGTATACAGTCTTTTGGCAGAAGAATTTAAATATATAGAAACATGCAAGTAATAAAATTCCCACCCAAACAAGATTGGAAAGAATTAGTGGGTCGTCCGGTATCGGATGCGACTTCTTTATTTGGTGTCGTAGAAACAATCTTACAAAATGTGAGGTTACGAGGGGACGAAGCCGTATTGGAATATGAAAAAAAGTTTGACCGGGTGGAACTTCTTGAGTTACAAGTTTCTCGGGACGAAATTGAACGTTCTGAAAGCCTTGTGTCTGAAGAATTAAAAAATGCCATAGCTATTGCCAAACGAAATATAGAACTTTTCCATTCTTCTCAAGCCTTGGTTTCTCAAAAAATTGAGACTACTCCCGGTGTAGTATGTTGGCAAAAAGCTGTAGGTATAGAGAAGGTAGGCCTGTATATCCCGGGAGGAACTGCCCCCCTTTTTTCTACAGTCTTAATGTTGGCTCTTCCTGCTAAAATTGCCGGATGTAAGGAAATAATCCTGTGCTCTCCTACGGACCGGTCGGGTTCTGTTCATCCTGCAGTCTTGTTTGCAGCCAAAGAATCGGGAGTACACAAAATTTTTAAGATTGGAGGAGTTCAGGCGATCGGCGCCATGGCTTACGGAACGGAATCCGTTCCGAAAGTATATAAAATATTCGGTCCCGGAAATCAGTATGTAACAGCGGCAAAACAAATAGTGAGCCTTCGAGATGTTGCGATTGATATGCCCGCAGGTCCTTCTGAAGTACAGGTTATTGCAGATCATACAGCCAATCCTCAATTTATAGCAGCTGATTTATTGTCGCAAGCAGAGCACGGATCGGATAGTCAGGTTGTTTTAACTACCGATTGCGAAGAGATTATATTCCGGGTGGAAAAGGAAATCGAAGTTCAATTAAAGATGCTTCCACGTTTTCAAATGGCCGGTAAAGCGCTTGAAAACAGTAAATTGATCTTACTGAAAAACCGGGAAGAGATTATTGAATTTACTAATGGGTATGCTCCCGAACATTTGATTATAGAGACAGAAGCTTATTCGGAGATTGCAGAACGAATTATTAATGCCGGTTCTGTTTTTCTCGGCCATTATACTCCTGAAAGTGCGGGAGATTATGCTTCCGGAACAAATCATACTTTACCGACTAATGGCTATGCAATGGCCTACAGCGGTGTAAATTTAGATAGTTTTGTTAAGAAAATTACTTTTCAGGAAATTTCAAAAGAAGGAATTGGCAATATCGGAAGTGCTATTGAAGTAATGGCAGAGAACGAGGGACTTATTGCTCATAAAAATGCTGTTACTTTGCGACTTGCAGAAAGATGAAGTTTTTGCAAATAAAATATGATTCTCCTCAATATGCAACAATGCTTGTTTTGAGGAATAAGGTATTAAGAGAGCCGTTAGGCTTGGCTTTGACCCGAGAAGATATATTGCGGGAAACGAATGATTTTTTTTGTGTTTGTGAAGACGAAGGAGAAATCAAAGGATGTTGTATTCTTACTCCTCAATCAGATGGGAAGATAAGGCTGCGTCAGATGGCCATTGATTTTAATTGTCAAGGAAGAGGAATCGGAACTCAACTTCTTGTTTTTGCAGAGAACGTTGCTGTTAAAAATCACTTTTCTCATATGGAGTTGCATGCACGGGAGACAGCTGTGGCTTTTTATGAAAGGTCCGGTTACAAGATTGTCGGTTGTCCGTTTTTTGAGATAGGGATTCTGCATATAAAGATGGAAAAAGAATTGAATCGGGAAGAATAATGATAAAAATAGATATTGGAATCTTAATAATTACAACCATATTTCTTTTAATTTATACTATATGGATTTAAAACAATTAGTGCGTAGGAATATTTGGAATTTGAAACCTTATTCTTCTGCAAGAGATGAGTTTAAAGGAGAAGCTTCTGTTTTTCTCGATGCAAATGAAAATCCGTTGAATCCGGTATATAATCGTTATCCGGATCCCCTCCAATGGAAATTGAAAGATAAAATAGCCCAAATAAAGAATATAAATTCGGACAGTATTTTTTTGGGGAATGGAAGTGATGAAGCCATAGATCTCATAATTCGTGTATTTTGTGAGCCGGGAATCGATAATGTAATTGCTATTGATCCTACTTATGGAATGTATAAGGTTTGTTCGGATATCAATAATGTAGAATACAGACCGGTATTGTTGGAAAAAAATTTCCAATTAAATGCAGGTAAATTATTACATGCTGTTGATGATAATAGTAAAGTAATATTTCTATGCTCGCCTAATAATCCTTCCGGAAATATTTTAGATAGGAAAGAAGTTGCGAAAGTAATTACTTCTTTTTCCGGAATAGTTGTTTTAGACGAAGCCTATATCGATTTTTCTCCCGGAGACGGATGGTTGAAAGAGCTGAATGAAAATCCGAATTTAATTATATTACAGACATTTTCAAAAGCATGGGGATTGGCAGCCGTAAGGTTAGGGATGGCTTTTGCTTCTCCTGATATTATCGGTTTTCTGAACAAAGTGAAATATCCTTATAATATCAATGTGTTGACTCAAGATTTTGTTTTTGAACAGTTGGGCAATATGCAACAAAAAGAAGAATGGGTAGATATTCTTTTAAAGCAGCGTGAATCATTGATACAACAATTAAGGAACTTGTCTGTTGTTAAAGAAATATATCCTTCCGATGCGAATTTTATTTTAATAAAGGTAACAGATGCTGACCGGATATATAACGGATTGGTTGAGAAAGGGGTGATTGTTCGAAATCGTAATCGGATTTCTTTGTGTGAAGAGGGATTGCGTATTACGGTCGGAACCGAATTGGAAAATGAAACGTTAATTCGGGAAATCAGTGATCTGTAATGTCTTTTGAATATAAAAGATAAATAATCCCGGTTGTA
>DAIQOU010000014.1:0-23342 GCA_036787725.1 Bacteroidales bacterium | reverse complement strand
AGTCACAAGGTAATTTCGAGAAATTCATTGCTTCCATCCTCTTGCCTTTCGAGGTGTTTGCAGCCGATCGAAAGATAGAAATCCGCCGGTATATCCGTTTGAAAAGAAATGAATTTTTGTTTGATCCGGATGCCTTACAAAAAGTCATTACCAATCTGATCTCCAATGCCATCAAATTTACTCCGGATAACGGGTGCGTCAGTCTGTATACAGCATCACTCCACGATAAAGTAAACGGTGAACGATTGTACATCTGCGTCAAAGACAACGGAGCCGGCATTCCCGAAGAAGACCTGCAAAAGATATTCAACCGTTTTCATCAATCCAAAAACCACCCGAAATACCCGATTGCCGGACAGAGCGGAACGGGAATAGGACTCTACCTTTGTAAGAATATTGTTCGCATGCACGGCGGAAGCATCACCGCCCGAAACAACCGAAAAGCAGGCAGTAAATTTCGTATTTTGTTGCCCTTACAAACGGCAGAACAGCCGGAACAAACCCAAAAAGCAGAGACCTCGGCTGTTGTAAATGAAGATAAACCTCTGTTTGCCCGGTTTATTCCCGGGAAACTGACCATTTTGATTGTAGAAGACAATGCGGATATGAGAAGTTATATTCGTTCCATTCTGATGGAGCATTATAACATTTTGGAAGCCCCCAACGGGGAAGAAGCCCTTTCTCTCTTGAATCAATGCAGTATTGATTTTATTATCAGTGACCTGATGATGCCCGTCATGGATGGTATAACCCTTTCTCAAAAGGTAAAAGAAAATTTTGCCTTTTCGCATATTCCGTTCCTGATGCTTACCGCCAAAACGGCCTCCGAATCCCGTATTGAAAGTTATAAAATGGGAGTGGATGCATATTTATCCAAACCTTTTAACGAAGAACTGCTGTTGGCGCGAATAAACAATATTTTAGAAAATCGAAAACGTTCCCATAACATGTTTGCTAACAATATGGACGCAAGAGAATTACAAATAGAAGAAGAATCGAACGACCGGAAATTTATTAACAAAGCACTTGAAATAATTCATAAGAACTATAAAAATTCTCATTACGAATCCGTTGATTTCATTGAGGCCATGGGTATCAGTAAAAGTTTATTAAATAATAAATTACAACTATTGATCGGGCAATCGATCGGTCGGTTCATCCGCAATTACCGGCTTAATGCGGCTCGCGAACTGATTGAAAAAAACAAGCATACCGGAAAGATGAATATTTCGGAGATTGCTTACGAAGTCGGATTTAATGATCCCAAGTATTTTACCCGGTGTTTTACCAAACGATTTAATATTACTCCCAGCAATTTAATGAATAATAAAGAGGATAAAAACGAAAGCGAAGTTGCAAATAAAAATTAATTTTGCAAGTATGAATCAACTCATCCCCCGGACATTCACGGCCGGCGATATATTGAATATTTTTATCGAGCAGCATCGACTCACCGCTCCCCTCGACCCGGAAGCGGATCCGGATGTTAAACTTTCTTTTGATACCACTGTGGAGGAGTGGCGAAGTGCCAATAATCTGTTGTCTTGGCAACCGCTTTCCCGGTTTCTGAATCAAGAATTTCAAATCGTTGTCTCGAAAAAGGAATGGGAATCGGTATTGACTCCTCCTTCCGACCGGACCTTACAAGAAGTGTGTGAAATGATTTCTCGACATTACAGGGCGGAAGACATATCAATTGTAAAGTTAAGGGGAGAAGTATGTATAAAGGCAACTCTATTCCTAACCTTAAAAAAATACTTGCGAAAAAGACAGGCAGAGGTTTCCGAAGTGAAACCCTCTTCTTTATTATCTCCTTATTTGGAGAATTACTTTTCTGAAATGATAGAACAGATTACCATTCTCTCCCGAGGACGGAAAATAATCGATCATATCGAAATAAAAAGAAAGAAACCCGGGTTTTGGAATTACATCAATATCTTTGATAAAGAACGTTATACTTTTTCAACAGGAGAAGTACGGACATTCCGCGACCTGATCCTTAAAATGGCGGAAGTAAACAATACAGCCCTATGCAAAAACAACGATCATTACGCACCCGAATCATAATTTTATTAATCTTCTTTTGGTGTAACGCAAATGCCTACTATTTACTCCTGAAATTAGGAGGATTCAGTTTATTAATAAGCGGTCTCTTCAATTTACTATGTCTGCTGATTATTGTCATCACACTTATTCTGTTAGCCGTGCATATGGTTCGAAATAAAGAATGGAGAAACCGAAAAAATTACCTAACCATCGGTGTATGCGTCCTTTTTTTCACCTTCATGTATTTTTCTCCTATGCAGGTGAATGAAAATACGTTCCGCAGCCCGGTAAAAATAAGGGCTTGTTATCAAGGCACCATGAATACATCCCGGCTTTATCTTCGGGAAAACGGGAACTTTGAAGATTTTAATATCGGATTTTTTGCGTATGTACATTATTATTCCGGTACATGGAAACAGTCGGGAGACACATTAATGCTAAGCTTTAAAAATAAAGAGCCTCATTATTTGGGAGAGAAATTAATTATAAAGAATGAACTTTTATACAAAATACAAGGAGATACGTTATCCGCGACCTATTATTATCTCGGAGAATGCAGGTAAAGGCTTAAAAGCGCGAAAGGAGGAAGGCAAGAAGGGCGAAGGCGCGAATGGGAGAAAGGGAGAAGGAACGACTTTGTTCTACCATTCACGCCTTCACGCCTTTTAACTTTCTCGCCTTCTCCCCTTCTATCTTTTTCACCTTCGCGCCTTCCTCCTTTTTACCTTTCGCGCCTTCCTCCTTTTTACCTTTCGCGCTTATTAATATCAAAAAATCGAATCAGTTGATAAACGCATTCATTAAGTCCCTTCATCCGTTGAAGCAAAGGCAGCCAAGGAGAATATTCACTGTCAACCACTCCTTTATTCGAATCCCTGTTCGAAGGATCGGTCGTCAAATCTTCCGGATCATTATCTTGATAACGGAACCAATGCCAACCCACCGAATGAGGATTCCGGAGCAATGCCAAGCAAAAGTTCTCATAAAATAATCCTCTGTCGTTTTGAGTCGGCACATTCCATCCCGCGCCGGTTGCATTGGGCAAGCCGGAATCTTCACCTTTGACATACCATTCCGTAATCAGAAAAGGTTTGCCCGACCATTCTCCCCATTGATTCATTTGTTCCTGTTCCGGTTGCCATTTACGATAATGGTTAATGGAAATAATATCCATATATTTACCGGCCACCTCAAATATTGCCGGATTGGTCAGTTCCTGATTCTTATCCTGATTAAAACGGCAACCCAGATACATATGATTCGGATCCAGACGACGCAGTACGGAAGTTACTTTTTGCATATAAGTTTCGAAGAAGAAAGCGGAAAATGCCAGCCGATCTTCTTCTGTAATGTCTTCCGGCTTTGAGTCTTTTCCTTTTCTTTCATCGAGCCATTTTCGTGCAGCCAAGTATCCCGGTTCGTCTTTTGCCAAGAAGTTCAGATGACGATCCAACGCATCGGTATACCAAGGCAGTTCGTTGTCCGTAAAATAACCTAACAGATAAGGATCCTCCTTATAGCGAACCAACGGTGCAAGCGCCTCTTCAATATAATTGTCAAAGACACTATCGAACACCATCGGCAGATCAAATCGATACCCTTGCCAACCGGCCACCGGATAAGAACCGCCATACTTTTTCACATGCGCGTTTCTGTAGCGACCCATGGGATTTACAATCACCGTGTAGACCACCGGAGAAGAGCTTGTACGAATATCTTCTACTGCCGACCAAGCTCCCGCTCCATTAAAACCGTACGAACGTAACATTTCGGTTTCTGCTTCCACCCATCCGCTACGGGTACCAAACTTCTCCCGGAACGCTCGTTGCTGTTTTTCCGAGCGTCCGGGTTCAAAAGCCACTACCGCCCGGTGATGAAAGGGATAACCTTCGGGATCAATGATCCACCACCGACCTTCTATCTGCCGGACATGGAAGAACCCGGTAGGCTCCCGGCGATTCACTTTATATCCTCCGAACGCGGATAAAGCAGGTTCTTTCTTTCGCTTAAACCCGTTCAGGTTTTCCACCGACAGTGCCGGATAAGTGGTCCGGTCCTCTACTGTACTGTTCGCTCGTGTTTCTACCGGAACCGTTTTACCGAATTGGGCAAAAAGACCGGAACAGAAAAAAAAGAATAAAGAAATGGTTGCTATTATTTTCATAAACTTAATATCCCGGGTTCTGCGGGAATGTTCCCATTGCATCGATCTGTGCCTGTGGAATCGGCCAGCGTACCATATGTTCTTTCATTGTCGTACCTACAATACTCGTAGTCGTACTGCCGAAGCGGTGATACTTGTTTACCTGCTCCATTAATTTACCAATGCGTTTGAGGAAAAACCAACGTTTACCTTCGAAACACAATTCACGTGCCTGTTCATCCATGATGGTTTGGAGGTCGATAGCAGTTGCTTTTTCAAGGCCGGCACGTTGACGGATTGCATTGAGGTATTCCAATGCTTTCGTTGTGTTCCCGTTCCTCCAATGCGCTTCGGCTCCCAGGATATAAGTATCTGCCAAACGATACGCCATGAATGGTTTGTAAGATAAGGCGCGTTTGGCCGGCTTACTCAAATCCCTGTATTTCATCAAACTCCAGGTATACTGACGCAACTGAGTAGAATAAGGAGGATCTCCGGGCAGTTTCTTCTCATAATAAGGTGACACGGGAGTATTTCCATACAGCGTATCCGGATAGAAATAAAATTGCATCCGTCTATCGTTCTCTTTATCATATAACGAACGCAGGTATTCATTCGGGTAAGTCCATCCGTAAGCATTTCCTCCATAGGAAGCTTCTTCGAGAATAGGCGCTATCGGATCTCCCGGAATGCTTATCTCATAGAAACGAGCTTGAAAACAAGCTCCCAACACATGACCGTCACCACCTGCCAATGTTTCTTTACCTCCTGTTAACTCATCGAACTGCCAAGCCATCAAGCTCTCGCTATGGTTTACATTATCGCCAAACACTTCACTGATGCTCACCAACTTGTGTTGTCCGTTGGTAATGATTGCATCGGTATGTTTCACCGCTGTTTCGTAATCTTCCTGCCACATGGCCGACTCGGCACGCAACTGACGCGCCAATCCTTGCCCGATAATGCCGGGAGAAACTTTATAATCCAATACACCAATGGCATAATCAAGATCGCGGTTAATGAAGTTCAATACTTCCTGACGGTCTGCCGGTTTATAGTCTACCGGATCAAACGCATTCTCCGGTGTTGTCGGTATACTATCCAACAAGATATTATCATAGGTGCACAATAATCTGAGATAGGCCCAAGCACGAATCACACGGGCTTCCGAAACAATACGTTCACGGATATCGCTTTTCATATTGATACCGGGAGCGGCATCGATAATAGCCGAAGCACGGTCAATCATCTGATAAGGACGATTCCACATTTCGCCGGGCATGGCATTGGCTCTCATATTGGACCGATACATTTCCGCTTCGTTCCAGGTACGTGTCATTGCCAAGTCGGTAGCACAATAAAACCAGTAGGCGCCACGGGCATCCGAATCGTTGAAACGGAAGAATTTACGTGAGAGACCATACAATCCGTTCAGGCCGATTTCCAATCCTTCTCCACTTTCATAAAGCGTGGAACTGTTGATCTTATCGAACTGTGTTTCTTCCAGCCAAGATTCACAGGAGGTATGGAGTACCAGCAATCCGATGATAAAGAATATTATATATTTTTTCATTTGTTGTATTATTAAAATTGTAAATTCATGAAATGATATCTTTTGGCTCCCGGGTGGTCAGAAGCCGACCTGTAAACCGACAATCATGGTACGGGCTTCAGGATATTTATCAGCCTGTTGTTCGGGGCTGTACGACTCATAATCTGTAAATGTGAGCAAGTTCTGTCCTGTAAAATAAATTCTTACATCGTTCAATTGGGCTTTGGAGGTCCATGCTTTCGGAAGGGTATATCCTATGGTAAGATTTTGCAGACGTATATATGAAGCATCCTGACGAGCTATATGTCCCATTTCGAGGGCGCCGTTGGTGGTAGGACGCGGAAAATTTCCGGTAGGATTTTCGGGAGTCCAATAGTTTACTTTAATACCGTTGAATACCGCCCGCATATTACCTCCGTAACTGTATTCGGCCAAAAACGGATTGTATTTGGTGATTCCCCGGACGGTATACAAATCCATTGAGAAATCGAGATTCTTATACCGTGCGCTCACGTTGAAAGAACCGTTCCATTTGGGAAACTGTGAAACAATCATCTTATCGTCATCGTCCAATTTGCCATCTTCAGAGCGATCTACAATTTTAATATCTCCGGGTTGGGCATTGGGTTGAGCAGATTTGGGAATCTCATCGATTTCATCTTCCTGCCAGATGCCGGCCACTTCATAGATTTTGGCTACGCTGATCGGTTTGCCGATAAACCAATTATTGAGAGGATAATCATCCTCTTTGCCGTCACCATCCAAGTCGCCAAACAATTTGACTATCTTATTGCGGTTACGCGAGAAGGTCATTCCCACCTGCAAGTCCCAATCTTGATTCTGTACAAGAACCCCTTCCAATTGGATTTCAAGACCTCTGTTTTGGATTTCACCGATATTATCTTTGATGGTGGAGTATCCGGTGGCCGAACTGATCGAACGATCTACGAGCAAATCGGTCGTACGGGTATTATACCATTCCACCGTACCCGACAACCGGTTATTAAAGAATCCGAAATCAACAGCCAAGTTCAGGGTAGTAGAAGTTTCCCATTTCAATTTAGGATTGGAAAGGACAGCGCCGGGCGTATATCCGGTCAATTTCTTATTCGTATAATAATCCCATTGGTTAGCCGACGCGATGCTGCCATACGGGCTGATGGCTTCATTCCCGACACTACCGTAGCTGCCTCGTAACTTCAGGTTGGACAGTTGTTCGAATTTCGACATAAACTCTTCCTGATATACATTCCATCCCAATGCCATAGCGGGAAAAACAGCCCATTTATTCTTAGCGCCAAATACAGATGATCCGTCACGGCGTCCGCTTACAGTGGCATAATATCTCGAAGCAAAATCGTATTGTACACGTAAAGCACTAGAGATCAAGCGACGTTGTGATGCAGTCAGGCTCGGGATTACTTTTTCGGCAGCTTCAATCCCATAAACTCCCAACAGGTCGTTGGGGATGAGCGACCCTTCCATCATGTTCATATGTTCATTACGTTCATTCCAACTCTGAATCAACGTACCCGACAAATGGTGCTTACCGAATTGGTTATCATAAGAAAGAATATTATCCAACGTCCATTCATTCACGTCCTCGTTTTTGATGCTTCCGCTTCCCATACCTGTACCGTTCCCGGCTTTGGATTTGGCAGTGTTATAAGTTTCTCCTTTGTAATTCCAACTGCGACGGCTCGCATTTACGCGGAAATTCAACCCTTTAGCAATCTTGGCATCCAGAAAGATACTCACCAGATCGTTACGGTTTTTCTTGGTCACTGTTTTTTCTTGTATGTCGACCAAGGGGTTCCAGTTTTCCTGCAATCCGGTAGGGTGCATATTCAGATTACCCTCGGCATCGTATACAGATCCTAACGGAGAACAGGTTACAGCATCTCGCAACAGACCGGTTACTCCGGGATCGTTCGTAGTAGAAATGCTCATAGAGGAGTTTAAACCAACTTTCAACCAAGAAGTCAAGTCCTGGTCGAGATTGAAACGAAACTGTCCTTTTGTAAAGTCGGTTGCAGGTACTACCCCTGTTTGCCGCATGAAGTTACCGCTTACAAACACTTTTGTTTTTTCGCTGCCCGCAGTCACAGTAATATCGTGATTCTGGATTGTACCCGTACGCATCAACTCTTTCTGCCAGTCAATAAATTGACCGTTTTGAATCGATTCAAGTTCCAATTGACTAAACACATCCGTATCGGCACCGTATTGATTGTTATTGGTAGTACGATATGCTTCACGTTTATATTGTATAAACTCTTCGGGAGAATAGACATCAAAATGGCGGTCTACATTTTGAATACCGTAATATCCTTTATAATTCACCCGGGCCTTCCCGGCAGTTCCTCTCTTGGTTGTAAGCAATATGACCCCATTGGCAGCACGTGCCCCATAAATAGCTTGAGCAGCTGCATCTTTCAACACTTCTACGGATTCGATATCGTTGGGATTCACATCGTTGATGGAACCGATTACGACTCCGTCGGCCACCACAATAGGGGATGTACCGCCCGAAATGGAGTTCACGCCGCGTATTTGGATATCGGCTCTACCGCCCGGACCGGCATTATCGGATGTAGTAATCTTTAATCCGGCTGCCTTTCCTCGAAGCATTTCAGCTACATCGAGCGTAGCTGATTTAGTCATTTTGTCGGTTTTAATAGAGGTCACCGAACTGATTATATCACTCTTTTTCATCACTCCGTATCCGACTACCACTATTTCATCGAGTGTCTGACTGTCTTCCGAAAGGGTGATCCGGAAATTGGTTTTTCCTTCGACGGGAATCTCTCGAACTTGATAACCGATATAAGAAACCTTCAAGGTTCCCCGCGCCAAGGCTTTGAATGTAAAGTTTCCATTCAAATCAGTAATCGTACCCATCGAAGGATTTTCTTTCATCGAAATAGTCACTCCGACCAAGGGCTCATCCGTCACATCGGTTACAACCCCGGATACGGTAATCACATCATCACTTTGTTGTTCTTGTCGGGCCCGGACTTCGGTGTGCCAAAGGGCCATAATAAACAGGCACACAAGGAGCTTTAATAGTTTACTTCTGTTAACTGGTTGAATGTTCATAATTTTCTCGTATTATTTAATTTAAGTAAGTATAATTTATCTTTACTTGAACTGGGAGGAATAACTTGCGTAACGGGGAATCCCCATGCCGGCAAGAATGCAATAATTGTAATTCGTTTAATCATGGTCTGTCATAACAGGATTTAATGTTGTTTTATTCTGCAAATGTATAAGGGTGCCCTTTTTTTGTCTCCCATAAATCATCATAAAAGGTATACAATTCATCAAAAAGAGACAGGTATGGCGGAGAGAAGGCTATTTTACGAAGAATCGTTCTCGCTGTAAATCAATATCCCGGGATGAATTTCCGATCATGACCAGAAATTCTCCTTTTTCCACTCCGTATTTCATATCTATATCATAAAAGCTCAGTTCTTTAGCCGTTATCTCAAAGCTCACGTTACGACTTTCACCCGGTTGAAGCATCACTTTCCGGAAACCTTTCATCTCTTTCATCGGACGTACTGCCGAACTGTAGCAGTCGCGTATATACATCTGTACCACTTCCGCCCCGGTCCGGCTGCCGGTATTCCTAACCTCAACGGAAACCGTAATCCGACCTTGCGGGGTCATCTCGGTTGCAGACAAGGCAATGGGACTGAATTCAAAATGAGAATAATTCAATCCATACCCGAACTCAAAGAGCGGGGTACTTCTTCCGGTTCCATAATTAAACCATTTGCTCGTTTGCTTAAAATTATAATAAGTTTGTATCTGTCCGGCACTGCGGGGAATGGTAATCGGTAATTTAGCTTCGGGATTTACCTCTCCGAACAGTATTTCGGCAATGGCTTGTCCTCCAAACGAACCGGGCTCCCACGCCTCTACTAATCCGGGGATGTAATCGGCGATCCATTCGGTACTTAAAGGACGTCCGTTTACCAATACAACAATGGTAGGCACTCCGGTATTATAGATCTCTTCTACCAACTCTTGTTGCAGTCCGACCAGCGAAAGTTCATAACGATCCACATTTTCACCACATGTTTTCTCTTTCCACATATAACGCATCGAATTCTCCCCAACCACTACAATCGCCAAATCAGCTTGAACTGCCCGATCACGCGCTTGTTTTACCCGACTCATTTCCATAGTGCGGAGATTAGTATCAAAGGGAAAAAAATCAAAATCGGTCTCCGGAGAAACCCGGCGTAAACCTTCTATTACGGTAGTGGTACAAGAATCGGGCTGACGAAACGCCCAATCTCCCAATATCGTTTCATTATCGGCATTCGGGCCGGTAACGAATATTTTTTTATATCGGTTGCGATCGATCGGCAACAAATTATTATCATTCTTAAGAAGAACAATACTTTTCCTTGCCATCTCGAGAGCTGTTTGTCGATGAACGGGATTGAATAAAACATCCCCTGCTTTTTCTTCCTCTATAAAAGGATCTTCGAACAGCCCCAACTTGAATTTAGCCAGTAATATCTTTTCCGCGGCTTCGTCTACCCGTTGTTCCGGCAGTCTTCCCTCTTTCACCATCCGGATAATACAATCCGCAAATTCAGGACCGTGCATATGCATATCCATACCATTTAATACGCTTTGCAAATAAGCATCTTCCGGTGTGGGAGCGGTAGCATGCTTATCATGTACCCGTTCGATATCCATCCAGTCACTTACAATAAAACCGTCAAACTTCCACTGTTCTCGCAGGACATCGGTCATCAAGTAGCGGTTGGTATGACAAGGCACCCCGTTCAATTCGTTGTGAGCCATCATAAAAGTGAACACATTTGCATCTGCACACTCTTTAAAAGGAGGAAAGAATACTTCATGGAGCGTTCGGTCCGAAATATCGCAAGGAGCGCCATTGATTCCGTTTATCGGTTGGCTCCCCCCTACAAAATGTTTAGCACAGGCCAATACCTTATCCGGTCCGGTAAAATCTTCCTGCTGCAATCCCCGTACGGTAGCAGCGCCCATTTTTCCTACCAGATAAGGATCTTCACCAAAAGTTTCTCCCACGCGTCCCCAACGAGCATCGCGAGCAACTTCCACATTGGGAGTAAATGCCCAGTGAGTACCGGTAGCGCGCATCTCGATTGCAGTTTGCCGGGAAGCTTTCTCAACCAGTTCCGGCTCGAAAGTGGAAGCCTGTCCGATCGGAGTGGGATAGATCGTGGCCCCCCGGAATAAACCGTTTCCGTGTATCGCATCGATACCTATTAATACCGGTATTTTCAGGCGGGACTCCAACGCATACGTTTGTAAACGATTGGCCTCTTCGGCGGTGATGACATGTAAAAAAGAACCGACAAGTCCTTGACGGGTCATTTCAATCAGTTCGGAGGAATGAAGGTTGGGATAAAATCCCTGTGCATGACTCTCTTTCATCTCTTCGAGCGTCATTTCCTTTTCGGCGGCTTTCATATGTTCTACACCTACATACTGTGACATTTGGGCTACTTTTTCCTCCAAAGTCATTCGTTTCATTAAATCTCGTACTCTTTTTTCAGCCGGCAGTTCCGGATTCAAGTAGAGAGCCTCTTTTTCCGCACAGCCACCAAGAATCATAAGTGTTAATGCGCATAGGAACAGATTCTTTTTCATATGATTAAATTATTTTTAAAGGAACTATGGAACTCTCGATGAAATTATTTAATCATCGCCTTTGGCGAAAAATAGATTAAATAAATTTCATGTTCGTTTCATAATGATATATAAAGATTGTTTTTTACCATGATATCTTTATCAGGTTACCTATGGCAAAGGTACCGGCAAACACTCCGTTCTGAGGGGTATCATTTTACCATTAAAAGTATACACATGTTCATTTTGCGAGATAATCGCGGGGAGAAACGCCGTAAAACTCTTTGAACAGACGACTAAAATATTTAGGATTATTAATACCGACCCGGTCGGCTGCTTCTGTAATACTTATACCTCCGGCCAATAAAAGGGTCGCTGCTTTGCGTAGACGGATTACCCGGATAAATTCCGTAGGCGCCCGGCCGGTCAATCCGGTAATCTTATTGTATAGTAAGGTACGACTCATCGCCATCTCCCGGCATAAAATGGTGATGTTCAATTCCGGGTTATCTATATTATTTTCAATAAAATCCAACAACTTCTCCATGAATTCCTGATCTGCTTTATTGCTTAACTCGGTGGCATTATCATTTTTCAGTTCCTCCAGCCATTTACGTTGTAAAGTATGTTGTCGACTGAATATATTATGAATTTTGGCTTTTAATACCTCCTTATCAAACGGTTTGGTTATATAATCAATAGCGCCCAGCCGTACGCCTTCGAGTACATTCCGCGGATCTGTCAGTCCGGTAACCAGTAAAAAAGGAATATGAGAAGTTTTTACGTTTTCTTTAATCCGGCGGCAAAACTCAAAACCATTCATTTCGGGCATCATTACATCCGAAATAATAAGCCGGGGATGAAATTCATTACAAATGTCCAATGCTTCCGCTCCGTTACCGGCAAGGCGTATTTGATAATCGGAGCGGAGTGACATTTCCAGGTAGTTTGCCATTTCCGGATCATCTTCAACCACCAATATGCGAAGTTTTTCGGGCTGCTCTTCCAAATCGAACCCTTCCGGTTCCGGACGGAACACGGAAGCTATTTCCGGATCGATTGTCTCTTCATAATACAGCGGAAAAGAGATAATAAACTCCGTTCCCTCACCGAGTTTACTGCGGAATGATATTTTTCCTTTATGCAGTTTTACCAGTGAACCCACCAACTTCAAGCCGATACCGCTCCCGATCTCTTCCGAGTTAACCGCATTTTCCGCCCGAAATATATGTTTGAAGATCATTCGCTGATCGCGAGATGCAATTCCGATGCCGGTATCACGTACATGTAAGTACCACCGGACGGAGTCGGCACGTGCAGTAATGGTAATGCAACCGCCATAGGGGGTATATTTGATTGCATTCGACAAAAGATTATCGAAGATACGCGCCAGTTTTTCCTTATCAAACAAAAGCGGCTGTTTAACTGCGTCATCCGCCAAATACTCTATAACAATCATTTTATGGCTTGCCACCAATCGGAAGGAGTCAAGTCGATACCGTAAAAAGGCATCCGGTTCTTGCCGGGAAAGTACCAGTCGGCTTGCATTGAGTGATATGCGCTGAAAATCGAGCAGTTTTCCCACAAAGTGAGCCAGTTTCGTCGAATTATTCAAAGCCATTTGCAGTAAAGAAGAGTGCTGGCCGGAAAGATTTCCCTCTTTTTCCAAGTCTTTCAGCGGAGCTTGTATCAAGTTGAGAGGAGTAAGCAGATCATGTGCCGTAGTAATAAAGAAATCGACTTTTACCTGTGTTTGCTTCTCCTTTTGGCGGGCTTTTATCACCCGGTAGATATAACAGCCTATTAACAGAGCAACCAAGAAATAGGCCAACTTAGCCCATACAGTCAGCCAAAGGGGTTGTTCGACCTCTACTTTAACAGAACGAATCGGTTGAATTACTCCATTAATAACAGAACGTACTCGGAAAACATAGTTGCCGGGTGCAATCCGGGAATAGGAGGCAATATCTGATGCCGAAGGGATCGACCAGTCCAGATCGTGTCCTTCCAGATAATAAGAATAAAGTGTCTTGCCGGGGAATTCGAAATTGGGGCTTGTAAAATGGAACGAGAAAAAGTTCCGGTTATGAGCCAATCGGATTTCATCTGTATAGAAAACGGGTTTGTGTAAGGGTGAACCCGACATATCGGAATATACAGGGGCATTGTATAAATCGAACTGATATATAATGGTACGATACGAGTCTTTGATTTCCTTTTTCTCCAATGTTTCCGGATCAAACAAAATGGCTCCGTCGGTACTTCCCAATAAAATCCGACCGTCCCGACAACGAAAGCAGGCATTGGAATTAAACTGGTCGGAAAGCAGTCCGTCCTGTTTTTCAAACACTTCGATTTGCCCGGTCGCCACAATCAACCGGTTAAGTCCTTTCTCGGTTGCGATCCAAACTTGTTCTCCATCGGGAACGATACCATACACATAATCGGACGAGAGGCCTTCCGCCTTGGTATATTGTTGAACCGAATCGTTCGTTACATCATAATAATAAAGACCATAATTGCGAGTTCCCACCCAATAACGTCCTTCACCGACTTTAGCGATTGTATGTATGGTTTTTGTAATGGGGGTAGGCGTAATCTCAAGAGTCTCTTTATGAAAAAGAAACAGTCCGTTCAGTAAGCCCAACAGAAGCCGGTCTTTTCCATACGATTCGAAACAACTTATTTTTCCTATGTCCACCTGTCGGGTAAGCCCCGTAAGCAAGTCGTAATAGTTGGCATCACCCATGTGACCTCCAAACCATAACTTACTGCCATCGCGGAAAATCGAATAAATATAGTTGGAGGAAATAATGGAAGTCGGTTTTCCGGCAATATAACGTTCTGCCGATCCGTTTTTTTTATTGATCCGGGCTACTCCGAATGCATACCCTCCGGCCCATATACAGCCTTCATTATCTTCACAAAGGGAGATAAAATCAACTCCTTTTTCGTTCAAACGATCGTTACTGAAATAGCTTTTCCAACGACCGGATTGTCGATTGAAATGGCTTACGCCGTTATTGGTTCCAAACCAAAGATCACCTCCGGAATCTTCCAATACTGCATTTACCATATTATCGGCAATGGATTGATCATTGCCCGGTTGATGCACGAACCAAGTAAAGTTCCGGCGGGAAGGTTGTTGGTAAGAAATCCCTTCGTGATAAGTAGCCACCCACAGGTTCCCGTCCTCGTCCGTTCCCAGCCCCCGCACATTATTGGAACAAATGGAAGAGGGTTCGTTCTCGTTATAATAATAATGAGTCAACACCTCGCCGGTTTGCCTGTCAAGGATAAAAACACCTGCCGGATCCACTCCTACGGCAATCGTTTCCGGAGTATGATCGATAATGGCACGAATCGGCTTGTCCGTATCGATTGGCAGGCGAATTAACGGCTCCTTTTTTCCGGGTGCATATCGGTACACTCCTTCATCCAGCGTTCCGAGATACAATTCTCCTGTCCTATCGTCCCACCAAACAGTCAGTATGGCTTTTTCCCGAAACAGTTTATCGACCGGTTTGATTCGGGCACCGGTTCCCCGAACGATCCATAATCCCTCTTTTGTCCCCAGAAAACAATCCGGTCCGGCGGAAACAATCTTATATACATGTGTCTCTTTGGTCTCCTCCCAATGTTCCGCTTCCAACGTACGGATATCCAGTTGCACTACTCCTTTGGAGGTAGCCAACAAAAGTTGGCGGGGGTTAATAAAGCAGATATCATTTAATAAAAGGGAGTAAGTATTCAGAAAGTCACGGACAGAATAAACCACATCAAACCGATCCCCGGCTTCACTGTACCGTAAAAGCAATCCTGCTTCCGTAAATACCCAAACAGTACTGTCGGGAGAATAGCACAGGTAATTTACACCCAGTTGTCCGTAATCCCGTTGGTACTCTTCCGGAAGAGAATAGTGCTTGATGTTTTTTCCATCGAAACGATCGACTCCCAGCTTTGTAGAGATCCACATATAGCCGAACTTATCCTGCCGGACCGAAAAACAACGGCGGCTGCTCAATCCGCCCTCTTCATTCAGATGGTTGAAAAGAGTAAGAGTATGGCCCGAACCTATTGCAAACAGGTTAAAAAGAAAAGATAATAAAATAACACGTATCGCCTGCATATTCATAAAGTATTGCATAAGGATAACAAACCGTAACTCCAAAAGCCGATCACCAAATTTATGATGACAAATATAAGAAAGGACCGGGAATAACAGGTATATAAAATGCTTGAAAAGGTATAGGATTGTTCATGAATTGCTTTTTTTACTTTTCCGATAACGGAAAAGTAAGAAAGGGGAAACACTCCCCTGCATGCAGGGGAGACGTTCACCTATATGGAGGGGAAACATTCACCTGCATACAGGGGAGACGTTCACCTGCATACAGGGGAGGAATTCCCCTAAAAAAGACCGGCAGAAAGATGAAAAAAACAACCCGAATAACTTCTGTTGCTATTCGGGTCATTCTTTTTATTCATTAAAGTTTTACTTCTTCAGTACCGGTTTTCCTTTTTTCCATACGACTTCCTGCTGAGAAATGTACCACGTCTTTCCTTTATCCTTATTTCCCTGATAAAAAAGATAGGTCCGTCCGTCAGAATCGGTAAATATATGAGGATGTCCCGATTCGCTTTCGTTCCATTCGCCCGGTTTTCCGTTTGGAAGGAAAGGTTTCGAGAACAATCGCTTCCAGGAAATACCATCTTCACTGACGGCAACTCCTACCTGTTGCGGCCAGTTATTGTAAGCACCGGCATAAAACATATACATTTTATTGTTTTGAATGGTAATGGAAGCACCCTCAATGCATTCTCCTTCCCAAGGCAACTCGGGAGAAAGAATGGGTGCATCGACAGCTTGTTTCCAATCTTCCCGATTAAAATTCGTATGTTTCGGAGCAACAGCGACACCCAACAATTGTTTCTTAAACTCCGGATCGCGAGTAGCAAAATAAAGAAAATATCGTCCCTTAAATTCACACACTTCCGCATCGATGGCGCGGCCGCAATTCCAATCGCCCGTAGGACGAAAAATCGGATTGGTAGGATTCCTCTCAAATCGGATACCGTCGTCCGATACGGCATGACAAATCGCATCTTTGGGACCATTACCGTAAGTTTGATAAAACAGATGCACTTTTCCGTCTCTTACCAAAGCTCCCGGAGCACACAACCCCTTCTTCTCATACTCCGCATCCGGAGCAGGGGTGATTTCTCCTACTTTTTTCCACTCAACGAGATCCCGGCTCTCCGCAATCCCGATATTCCAACCAGAAAGTTCGTTGTCTTTCTCCGGAGGAATGGAGTAGTACATCAGATAACGTCCCTCAAAACGAACGACATGCGGATCTTTAGAAAACGGAACCCCTATCCTCGACGTATCCCCAAACATCATACGGGGAGCTTGTGCAATACTCAATTGAAAACCCAAGAATAAAGTGATAAAAATAAATACAACTTTCATTTTATTATTAATTAAAATACAGAAAAATCTGTTCAAAGATACAGTAAGTTTTTATCAATCGCCTAATTGGCATATCCCGGATTTTGAGTGAATTCCGAAGGATTGGTAACATTCAACAATTGATTCCGCGGTATCGGCCTCAACACATGAAAGTCTTTGAATTTCCCGGCTACACTCGGATTCATTTTCGGATTATTCATTCTTTCCTGTAATTTACCGGTACGTTTTAAGTCATACCACCGATGCATTTCGCCCAACAATTCCCTTGCCCGTTCATCCAATATAAAATCAATAGTAACATCTTGCTCAGCCACTTTCATTTCACTCTCTTTGCCGGGAATGGCAGCCCGTTGGCGGATTTCGTTGATATATTTCACCGATTTTGTTTTATCTTCCAATAATAAGGCGGCTTCGGCAGCCAACAAGTAAGTCTCTCCCAACCGGAATACAAAGACATCTCTCGATCCGGGCATCCAATTCACTTCCGGGCGCAACGGATCCAAACATTTAACAATATACGGATACATTTTTTCGCTCATAAAACGTGTATTTGAAGGCCATTCTGCATTAGGATAAGTAACCGATTGCACATCCTCTGCCGGATTAATGTAATTTCGCATGCTATCCGGCAAAAAGACTAACACCGGCCAGGCATCTTTCACTTGTTCTTTGGACCAAGCCTTCTTGGGCGCAATCATGGCCAACTCTCCTTTAGTCCATGTTTTTTGTTCCATTTTTTTGGTATAAGGACTGAACAATTCTTCTTTAACCGAGTTTTCCGTAATATTCCAAGAAGAAATAAAACAATCCTCGAATCGTTTGTCTTTTGTTTCATCGATCAGATCCATTGCATAAAAGGTAGAACGAAGCCGGCTCCAAGGCCTTCCGTATTCTATTACCCGCAACACGCCGGGATGCTCTTCGGAATAAGCAGAGGTAAAATACATATGAGAGGTATTTCCATTGCCGTTCAACTCCGAATTTTGAGAATAAAGAACCGGGAACAACACTTCTGTATTATGTTTCTTAGTCAAATCCCACAAGTCTTTATGATTGCTTACCAAACTGTATTTTCCGGAGTTGATGATTTCTTCGGCCAATGTCAATGCTCTCTGCAAGTCGCTGTTGTCTCGTTTTATGGTCAATAAGACCCGGGACAAGTGATGCTTGGCAGCATAGTTGGTTACTCTGCCATAATCCGAATTCGGATATTCCTCGGGCAGTACCTCAACGGCATCTTCCAGGTCATTGATAATTTGCTCCCAAACTTGGGCTTGCGGAGTTTTTATCGCTGTGGTTACAGCCGAAGTGACCGGTTCCAACGACATGGGAACATCGCCAAACTGTTGTACCAAATGATAAAAATAATGCGCCCGGATGTATTTGGATTCGGCAATGTATCTGTCTCGAAGGTCGTTATCCAAACCCGGGATAGTATTGTGTTCCAAAGCATACAAAACCGAATTACACTGATTGATTGCCCGATAGCAATTATTCCATAACGTATTCACTTCTCCGTTGGTAGCATCGATGGTCCAGTTTTTAAACTGTTCCGGTCCGTAGAAACTGGACCAAATGTCGGTAGGTCCTTCACAAAGATAAATGAAGTATTCATTTATATATAAATCTCTTAGTGTAGAATACAATCCGTTCACTCCACTCGTCACTCCTTCTCTTGTGGTATAAAAATTACCTACGGTCACTTTATTATAAGCCGTTTCATCCAGCAAATCACAAGAAAAAAGTGTAAGAGAGAGTAAAAATATCGATAATATATTAGTCGTCTTCATAAATGTTATAGGATTAAAAGCCAATATTAACTCCAAAAATAAATGATGTAAGAGGTCTGTGATCGTAATAACTGTTGCAATTTTCCGGATCCAATCCCGTATAGTCGCTTTTGGTCCACACATACGGATTATCTACCATAAAATAAATCCGGAGTTTATCTGCATGATACTTTTCCGAAATGGAACGAGGGAACGTATAACCCAGATTGATATTCTTCAATTTTACAAAAGACAAATCCCGATAAGCATAATCGCTCTGAACCAACAAATCCTGCGGATTGGTAATCCGGGGTTTGGGACTCGCATTGGTCGGGTTATCGGGCGTCCAGAAATCAACATCGATGTGATTATATCGTGTAGATCCCGCTTCAATGGTCAACATGGGAAGAACTTGTCCGTAACTTTGTCGTGTATAGAAATACATATTAAAATCGAAGTTTTTATAATAAAGTCCGGTCGATAATCCGGCCGTCCATTTCGGTATTTTATTATAAAGCGACCGGTCTTCATCATCGTATTTTTGATTGTTGTTTACATCCAGGATTTTGGGTTCTCCCGGACTTCTGCCGTATTTAGCTGCTTCTTCCGCTTCATTTTCTTGCCAAACCCCGATATATTTATATAACCTTTCCACATAAAACGGTTCTCCTATATACCAAAGATTTCCCGGACTGTCTTCTTTCCCGTTGAACAATTCCAATATTTCATTTTTGTTGTAAGCAAAAGACAAATCGAGGGTCCATCGGAAATCCTTAGTCACCACAGGTACAATTCCGGCCGAGACTTCGATACCCGTATTCCTTGTTTTCCCTATATTTTGCCAAGTAGATCCGTAACCCGAAGAATAGGGCAGGTTTCTTTTCATCAATAAATCATGCGTATTTCGTTGATAAAAATCGATTGTTCCACTGATTCGGTTTTTCCAAAAACCGAAATCGATTCCTACATTATACTCTTCCGTTCTTTCCCAGCCCAATTGATTATTGGGGAGTTCTGTAGGCAGATAGCCCATCGCCGATTGCTCATTCCGGCCAAAATAATATATATACCGTCCCAATTTTCCAAGCGTTTCATACTCGGGTATGGCCGTATTGCCCGAAGTTCCCCAACTCACCCGGAGTTTCAAATTGGTAAGCGGTTCAACATCTTGTAAAAAGGCCTCTTCATTCATTCGCCAAGCCAATGCGGCAGAAGGAAAGAAATCCCACTTATTTCCTTTGGCCAACCGGGAAGATCCATCATATCTTCCGGTCAACGTAAGCAGATAACGATCTTTGAATGAATAGTTAAATCTTCCCATAAAAGATAAAAGGGCCCATTCTTTGATAGAAGATTCACGAGTGAATACATCCGGAGCTTCATTAACATTATACCATGAACCAAAATACGGCATATCTTGTCCGGTCAACCCTACAATCTTATAATTGTACTTTTGTATGTCATTGACGATGGAAGCATCGAAGGAATGTTCCCCTGCTATTTTCTTATAATTCAACAAATTCGTAAGGGTCAGTTGAGTTTCCGAGTCCTTTCGGAAAGTAGCTGATGGAGAAGCCAATTGTCGGGCTTGTGAAGTAGAACTGTAATATTTCCCTACCTCAATACCCGAAAGATCATAGGTGAGGCTTGTTCTGAATTTCAGACCTTCCACTATTTTCCAGTCTGCAAACAAATTCAACAGCGTCCGGCTTCTTTTCTCCGAATTATCCACATTTTTCTTTTTGGTATCGAACATCGGATTGGAATGCAATACGGTCTGATACCATCCGCTGTTGTAAAAACGCATTTCCCCGTTTTCATCATAGACTTGAGTCAACGGATCCAATACCGTTCCATACATCCAAACATTATTGTCGCCATTATCCCGAGTCGTTAAAGTCAACAATGAAGAATAACCCACCGACAAGTTCGGAAATAATTCCATATCGCCGTTAATACGAGCCGAAAAACGTTCATATCCCATATTGCTGATAATACTTTGATCCTTATTATATCCCAATACCAACATATTCCTGTTTTTACCGGAAGATTGATTGATGGTTATATTATGATCCGTTTTATGTCCCGTACCGCTGAACATCAAATCCTGCCAATCTACAAACTCTCCTGTATTCAGGGCATTCAATTGTATATCATCAAAAATTTCCCTGTCGGTTTTCCCGTAATTGGCCATCCGTTTATAATCCGCATATTTCTCTCCGCTCATCATATCAAAATCGCGAAACGATTTGGAAAAGCCGTAATACCCGTCATAATTGATCTTCAATTTGGTATCTTTTAATGCTCGTTTAGTAGTGATAATAATAACTCCATTCGCTCCTCTCGATCCATAGATAGCTGTAGAAGAAGCATCTTTCAAGATATCGATGGTTTCGATTTCGGCCGGATTAATTTCATCGATCTTACCGCCAAATGGAGCATCATCTACTACAATCAAAGGATCATTGCTGGCATTCAATGAGTTATATCCGCGTATAATAATAGAGGAAGAAGATCCCGGCGCATTTCCCAAGGTAATGTCTGCTCCCGCAATTTTCCCTTGCAGGGCCTGAATGGCATCTTTCATCACTGCCTGATTTTGTATATTTTCCGAAGAGAGGCGGGAAACCGATCCGGTCAAGTCCCTTTTCTTTACGGAACCGTAACCGATTACGACAATCTCATCCAGATTTTGCGTATTCTCTTCCAATACAATTTCCAATTTGGAAGTATTACCATCCGGTTTCAATTCTCTGTCAAAATAACCCAGATAAGAAATAATCAACGAACTTCCCGGGGCTGTTTCCAACGAAAACACGCCATCCAGATTGGTAATCGTTCCCAATGTAGTTCCTTTGACACGTATCGAAGCTCCGATAATCGGATCTCCGTTAGCATCGGTTACCGTTCCTTGTATTGTGATTTTCTCCTGACTACCGTCTTTTGAATCCGCAAGAGTCAATACAATTTGTTTGTCCATAATCCGATAGCGTATATTTGTATCCTTGAACAGATCGGATAATATACTTTCGATCGATTGATTATCAACCTTTACGCTTATGCGTTTATTGGTTTCCAATGTTTTTTCCAACACGAGGAATGAATATTCCGTTTCCTGCTCGATTCGATCCATTGCCTGCTCTATCGTAACATTCCGGAGAGATAAAGACAATGTGTTTTGAGAATAAGTGTTTTTCGCAGAAAGTTGAAAAATAGTAATCAGCAACAACAGAAGTGTTATTTTCATTTTTCGACTGATATTTAAGAAATAATAGTTAACTCCATCCTTGAGTAATTTCCGGATTTTCATATTTTTGTAATGAATTTAATATTAAACATTTCTTTGGGTCATTCCAAAGCGGTTAAATTCTCCGACAAGAGTAAGCGGCCACTTGCTCTTGTCTTTTTTTAAAGAGATCAGATTTAAGATTTTATCATAGGCACTTTCTTTTTAAAATTAAAGATTAATCATTTCTTTTTTAACCAAACATCAATTCGTTGTCTGGTGAGTTCTGTATTCTCCTCATTCTGTTTGGGAGCACTGATTGTCCATTCTATAGGAGCAGCCATTTCAAGATAAGTAAATATCTGGATGATTGTTTCATCCGTAAAGGTTACCCGGGAACGGTATTTTTCGGATAAACCATATTTATCATGCAACACAATATCCACGTTGTATCTTTTTCCCAAGCGATCGAATACTTCATTCAACGGGGCATTTCTGAATATAATTTTCCCGTCTTTCCATGCAATTTTTTCATACACATTGACTTCCCTGACACTTAGTTTCTTATTATTCTTCTCAACGATTGCTTGTTCTCCGGGGTTTAATTTATGCAGCACGTTCTCGGCAAAAAGAATATCCACCTTTCCTTCCTCCAACACGGTTTCCACCGCTTTTTCTGTTACATTCATATTAAACCGGGTACCATGCGCTTTTATTTTCAATCCGGAAGACTCCGCAACAAGGAAAGGATGTTTTTCATCGGATTCCACTTCAAAGTAACCCTCCCCTTTTAATTCGACTTCCCGCGTCGACCCGTAAAAACGATCCGGGTAGCGAAGGGAAGATCCGGCATTCAGCCACACAACAGAGTTATCGGGCAATTCAATCCGGGAGATCAACCCCGGAGCGGAAGTAACTTCCATATAAGCGATCTCCTCCTCTCCCGGTTGAAGGTTCAGAACCACAGCAATCAAAGCCAGGGAAGAAATCAATAAAGGAATGGCAGCAACGGCAGCAACACGCAACAGCATGCCGATAAAACGCCTCTTTCTACTTTTGATCTTGATCTTTTGTTGCACATTATTATAGCCCTCCGAAACAGGATATAAATCCATCTCTCGAATTCTATTTTCCAATAATACAGCTTCCTTCACTTTATCCAGTTCGGCACTCGCTTCTCCGGACTCGGCAATTATTTTCTCTACCATTTCCTTTTCTTCGGGCGTGGCTTTTTTGCTGCAATAACGAAAAAATAAAACTTCTCTCTCTAAATTTAAGTGTTCTTCCATCACGATTCGAGTCTGACTACATTAATAAGACACCTTACCCAAAAAATAGTGTCACGCATTTTGCTTTTTTTTCAAAATCAATGGATATATTTGTGAATATGAACGGAAGTTTACATAATTCCACTCCGGAAAACCTTTTATGGAATACGGTTGTAAACGATGACGAAAAAGCATTTGAAAAATTATTCGAGCTTTTTTATCCGGGTT
>DAIQOU010000255.1:0-6652 GCA_036787725.1 Bacteroidales bacterium | reverse complement strand
AAAACACCCGGCATTTACACAAAAAATAACCGGTTTAGTTTACATCGATCATTGCTTGCCGCTTCGTTTTATATGGAATTTACGTCTTTTAATATTTTTTCCTTTTTCTCTTTTTGTTCATATTTTTCGTAAGCTTCCACGATTCGTTGCACCAACTTATGACGAACAATATCTTCTTTCGTAAACTTAACAACCTCAATGCCTCGAACATTTTTCAATATTTTCATGGCATGGATTAACCCGGATTGCTGAGAAGGAGGCAGGTCTATTTGGGTAATGTCTCCTGTTATGATCATTTTGGCGTTCATACCCATACGGGTAAGGAACATTTTGATCTGGTGAGTCGTAGTGTTTTGAGCTTCGTCCAAAATAATTACGGCGTCACTTAACGTTCGTCCTCTCATAAAAGCCAATGGGGCGATCTGAATGGTTTTATTTTCCATATATTCCTTTAGCTTGGCTACCGGTATCATATCTTCCAGCGCATCGTATAAAGGTTGTAAATACGGATCTATTTTTTCTTTCATATCGCCGGGAAGAAATCCCAATTTTTCACCTGCTTCTACCGCCGGACGACTTAAAATGATCTTCCTAATTTCTTTGTTTTTCAGAGCACGCACAGCTAATGCAATGGCAGTATATGTTTTTCCGGACCCGGCCGGACCGATTGCAAAAAGCATATCGTTTTCATTAAAAGCGCTGACCAGTTTTCGCTGGTTTTCGGTACGAGCCAGAATGGGTCGACCGTTTATGCCGTAAATGATGAGATTATCTTCTTTGGGCCGGTTGGAAGTTACTCCTTCTTTTACAATTTTCAAAATAACTTCTTCATTGAGGGAATTGTATTCCGTACAATATTTTTCCAATTCCCGTATTTTCTCTTCGAAAGCCATTAACTCCGGTTCTTCACCAATCACTTTCATGACATTGCCCCTGGCAACAATACGTAACTTGGGATATAAAGATTTGATTAACTGTATATTTGTATTATTGGTTCCAAAAAATACAACAGGATCAATATTTTCTAATATGATTATTCTTTCTATCATTCACTCATTTAAATATTAAGTGCAAATTTATATGATTATTTTAGAAAACCCTACGGAGGGATAAAAGATATTTAATACTTTTGCGAATTCTTTTTTATTTAGAAACGTTTTTTTCATGTACTTGTTTTCCGATTCTATCTCTTTTTTTGACAAATGAAACGATATTTTATTACCCTTGCTTATAATGGGAAAAATTATTGCGGATGGCAAATTCAGCCTAACGGGCTTACTGTTCAACAAAAATTGGAAGAGGCTTTATCTGTTTTGTTGCGGCAACCGGTTGCCGTGACGGGTGCAGGCCGCACCGATTCGGGAGTACATGCAAGGTCAATGACAGCTCATTTTGACGGAGAGAATGTGGATTGTTCTTTGCTGTCGGACAGGCTAAATAGAATACTGCCGGCCGATATGGCTGTTATGAAAATAGAGGAAGTTCATTCTCATGCTCATGCCCGGTTTGATGCACTTTCCAGGACTTACAAGTATTATCTTTCCACTAAAAAAGATCCTTTCAATAGGGATATGACCTATCGCGTTTTTTATGTTCCGGATTTGGATCGAATGAACGAAGCAGCATTGACTTTGTTTGATTATGCCGACTTTACCAGTTTCAGTAAATTACATACCGATGTGAAAACAAATAATTGTGTGATCATGTTTGCCCGGTGGGAACAAGAGAATGAATTGTTGGTATTTACTGTTAAAGCGGACCGATTTTTAAGAAATATGGTTCGGGCTGTTGTCGGCACTTTACTGGATGTGGGAAGAGGAAAGCTTTCGGTAGAAGATTTTCGGAGGATAATAGAATCCAAAGACCGTTGCCGGGCCGGGGTGTCGGTTCCGGGGCATGCTTTGTTTCTTACCGATATTGAATATCCGACTTCTGTTTTTATTAAATAATTTTTCAATCGGAATTGCCCATGTGGTTGCTATTTGCCTTTTTATCTGCTTTTTTGCTGGGGATATACGAGATCAGTAAAAAAGCATCGCTCAACGATAATGCCGTTATTCCGGTATTGTTTTTGAATACCATGTTCAGCAGTTTGATCTTTCTGCCTTTTGTTATTGTATCTCTTTTTTATCCTTCGTTGTTGGAAGGGACGCTCTTTTTTGTTCCCGTTGTGTCTTGGACTACTCACAAATATATTTTGATAAAGTCGTTTATTGTTCTTTCTTCGTGGATATCGGCCTATTTTGCGACCAAGCACTTACCTTTAACCATCGTAGGACCGGTCAAAGCCACTCAACCGGTCATGGTATTGATCGGAGCATTGCTTATTTTTGGAGAGCGATTAAATTTGTTTCAATGGGTTGGAGTCCTTTTTTCGATTTTATCATTCTATTTGCTTTCGGTGGCCGGAAAGAAAGAGGGAATTAACTTTAAACGAGACAAATGGATTCTTTTTTTAGTAGTGTCGGTTGTTTTCGGGGCGCTTAGCGGACTGTACGATAAGTTCTTGATGGGAAAGTTTGATGTAATGACGGTGCAGGTTTGGTATAATTTTTACCAATGCGTGATTATGCTCTTTGTATTGTTGATTTTATGGTATCCTTATCGGAAGCGATCTACTCCTTTTCAATGGAGATGGAGTATTATTTTTATTTCCGTGTTTCTTTCGCTTGCTGATTTCGTTTATTTTTATGCTTTGACTTTCCCCGATTCACTCATTTCCGTTGTTTCTATGGTAAGAAGAAGCAGTGTTGTTGTTACTTTTATTGCCGGGGCTTTATTGTATAAAGAAAAAAATCTTAAAACCAAGGCTTTTGATTTATTATTGGTTTTATTGGGAATGTTTTTCTTATATTTGGGATCGAAATAATTATGAAATCGACAGTTTGTTCAAACCGGAAAAATATGAATCGAATTATATTCTTTTTTATTTGTTTATTCTCTTCCTTCTCTTTTCTTCATGCCCAACATATGAGAGAAGTATTCGGTAAGATGCCCGAAACCTTGTTTATGACAGTCGACTCGATCGGTAAACAAGATTTGATGGATCTTTATTCGGATAATCGATCGGCTCGTATAAAGGATAAATTGAATGATACTTGCGAACTGAAAGTATTTACGGAGGAATATCTGCGTTTGGAAAACGGGAAAAATTCAACGGAAATTATTTTATTGCCTATGATAAATGATTCTAAGGTGGTATGTGTTATTCGTACGGTATGCTCTCCTGTTTGTGACAGTCGAATTGCTTTTTATACGACAGAATGGAGACCGTTGGAAAGGGATATTTTCTTTACTCCCGCTTCCTATTTCGATTTTATAGACGAAAGTACTGTTGAACGAGAGGGGTTGATTGAATTGAAAGACATGGATTTGATGGAATTCAGGTTTAATAAAGATGTATTAATTCAATCTTATAATACTCCTTTTTATCTTGACCCCCAAAAGAGAGATAAAGCATTAACTTTAGTAAAAGGCCCGGTTACATTTCGTTGGGATAAGACAAAGTTTGTGAAACATTCCGGTCAATAGAAATTAAACCGCCAAGATTCACCATAATTTCTTTTGTTTATAAGGCTATGAATATAGTTGGAAAGCTATTCGGAGGCAGTAATAATATAGAACGTTTTGTGAAAAAATTGCAATGCATGGTAAGCGACAATTCAACGGGTCACTTGCCATTAAAGTATCGTGTTGAGTTAATGCGACGAATAGGTAAGCCCGATATAATTAACAAAATTCTGTTTGAATGTGCCAAAAAGGTATATCCGATTTGGCAGAATGATTATCCCGAGGAGTCGGTTTTTGCCGATATATTATATAAGCTCAATGAGTATTTATATCAAAATAAGCATATAAAAGAAGACTTCTTGTCATTGGCCGATGCAAATAAGAATTATGCCGAATCGGGAGAAGAAAGTTCGAATGATGCGGCTATTGCCATTGTCTTTTTGTGTTACAGTATTGCCGGAAATGCAGGAGACCTCTTGAGATATGAACCCGACTATGAATATAATAACGAGGATGACAATGAATATGATGCCGATTGCCTGACTGTTGACTTTTATGCGTCATTGGCTTATTCGGAGGGTTCCCCTTTTACGGCTGACGGAAATGTGTCAAAGCGAAAAGAATTCTGGATGTGGTTTCTTAATACTGCCTTGAAACTGATTAAAACACCCGGCCGGCCCGTGTTGGCTTTACCATTGAAAAAAGAAATAAAAATAACAACACCTCCTCATAATCTCAGAACTCAAAGTTGCGAAACAACTGCCATATTGGACAAAATAGATCTAATAGTTAGTATAGCATGGGATATAGCCGAAAAAGAATCCGTAAAATGGACCGGATTAATAGTAAAATCCAATAATTTGGCAATGGGTAACAATGCAAGAATATTCTATACGGATGAAAATAATGAAGAAAAATCTCTAAAAGGAAATCTTGATATCATACAATATGTTGCAGATATAAAAAAGGAAATGTATTCTCAAAGACCGGAAGAAGGAGCCTGGTTACAAAGTTGTCTGAATATATATCCCTATCCGGATGGAGACCAATATACATTTCGATATGTATTCAATTATGATGATTATGAAAAGCTGGAAGATTATCAACAAGATAACGAGGAGCTGAAATTTGAATTTGAAAAATATCCCAGAAGTAAAGAGTTTACCCCCGATTGGTGGCAAAGAATACTCGGAAAAAGAGCGAAATACCTTAATTAGCTTGATTATCTGACCGAAACATTTAACAAGCTCGGAAGGAGGAAAGCCAATATTATTCTCCCGGTACGTAACGCGTATAAACGCTACGTATGATCACTTTGGAGACATAGGCGCCGGCTACGGTATCGGGAATCAATTCTGCCAGTATTTTTTGATAGTATGCCGTACTGTCTCCGTCTGAATAGAAACCGTCTTCCGTAAATGAATACACAATGCTGTCTTGGTTTTCCGGAATAATAATCAGTTGATTTTCTTTGAATGTGAATTTTCCCACCTGAACATTATCTTTCAGATACTCTCCTCCGGTTGTAAAAGTATGCGTGGCAGGATCCCAAATCCGAGCCAGATCTTCTCTGATAAGTTCAATAATTTCATTTCGGTTGGTATTGACTTGCCGGGCTTCACATTTATTAAATTTCCAATCCCCGGCAATATCTGCCGGCGAATAACTTTTTGTTTTGTCATTATCGTCCGAACAGGAAGAAAAGAATAAACATATATTCACTATGAAAAATAAAAACAATTTTTTTATGTCCGATAGTTTGTTGTAAAGATAACGGACAAAATTATAAAATGTTTTAGGAATCCGATTGAAATCGGAGTGATATAATTTGTTTGAAACGATTTATTTTACTTAACAAATTCTTCCATTTTTGACTTTAAAGAGCCGGTTCCGTATCCGGTCCATGAAGTGAGCTTTTTACCTTCGGGCGTTATCATAACATAATGAGGAATTCCGGTTATACCGTAAGACATGAAAATTCCGTTTTCATTCATAAAATCATTCAGGTTGACCCAAGTGATGTTTTTCTCTTTAGAGATCTTTTCCCATTGTTCTTTCGAGTCGGAACAGATACCGATGATGTGTAATTTTTCCTTGTAAATTTCGGCGATTTCCCTCATTTCGGGTATGGCGGACAGGCAGGGACCGCATCCGGAGGACCAAAAATCAAGTAACAGGTATTTACCTTTATAATCCGCCAGATGGTGCAATTTTCCCTCTAAATCATACAGGTCGGCATCAGCCAAGTTTTCTCCGTCTTGTACTACTTTAGGCGGATACAGATTAAGGGCTGTTAACTTGCCCGTCTCGGTATTTTTGTATTCTTCCGGCAGGTTGTCGAAAATTTGTTTGAGTCGTTCAATATCGGGATATTTGTTGTTGTAACGCACATGCAGGGAATGGTCTTGTATTTTTTCCATCCAAAAAGGACTGTATGTCGGATTTTGTTCCATAAGAAGAAGTTCTTCTTTTAAGATAAGGCCGGTCATCGAGTCATTAAGAGCATATAATTCCTCTATTTTTTTATACAGATCTTCTCTTCTTTCCGATGATTTGTTTATCTCATCCCAATAGGAATAAGCTTCACGCATGGCTTTTTGAGATTGAATAATGTAGTCTTTTGTTTCGGCCAGGTACCGGTTCTGCTCTTGTTGATCTTTTACATCGCTTTCCACCTCCCAAGTTCGTAATAATTTGTCCGTACCTGTTATGTTGATTTTTGCACCGGGTTCAACTCTGATCTCAAGCCATGTGGGAGGAAATCCTTCTCCTTTGGCTCTAATCATCATGGCTTTGGAACCGGGAACGGTATCTTGAATCGTAAAGTTAAAAATACCGTCAGTCAACGTATCGGATGCAACTTCGGTAAACATGCGGCCTTCCGATTTGGATAAGGTAATAACAGTACCGTCTTCTACTCCTGTTAGCCGGCCTGTAATTACGACATCATTATTTTTTTGAGTACAACTTATCATACCCCATACTATAATAAATAGAAAGAGTAGAAGGCGATGTGTTTTCATGATCATTTAATTAATATTAAAAAAGCAATACAGCAAAAATAATCATATTTTCTAATTGTGTATGAGAAAAGGAGAAAAAACAGGGTAGGGATATAAAATAAAAAGGAGTCGACCGGTTA
>DAIQOU010000254.1:0-6659 GCA_036787725.1 Bacteroidales bacterium | reverse complement strand
ATTACCTATACCTGCCCGCAGAATAGAAGTGTTATTTCCATCATTAGCAAAAGTAACAGGAAAATTATTTTCTGTTTTATTTGTTTTTCCTACTAAAAGTTGACAAGTTCCGGTGTAATTTCCGATAATATTTATTTTATCGTACTTCGGATCGTCATCATCACCACAGGAAACAAACCCTATAGTAAGGATTGCCATGATAAGCCACTTAGATAACATTGTTCTCATAACATTATTTATTTTAATTTGTAAAACCATATTCTGGAAAAAGATGTTAATATTCTACCTTATGAAACACAAGAAAGATGTTTTTGTTCATATGTCGGTGCAAAAATATGCTTTTCTTTTCAAATAGGTATCGTATGCGTTTTTTTTCTTCAATTATGTCTTTTAATTGGACGCAAATCATTACTTTTGCAATTGATCCCGAAGGCAGAAAAGAAAGCGTTATATTAGCGTCAAATAAATAAATCAATTAATTTTTATTCTAAAATGACAAAATTAGATTTAAGTAAGTACGGTATTACGGGAGTAACCGAGATTGTTCACAATCCTTCTTACGAAACATTGTTCGCGGAAGAAACCAAACCCGGATTGGAAGGTTTCGAAAAAGGTCAGGTAACAGAGTTGGGAGCTGTAAATGTAATGACCGGGGTTTATACCGGCCGTTCTCCTAAAGATAAGTTTTTTGTTTATGATGATACTACCAAAGATACGATTTGGTGGACTTCTGAAGAATATAAAAATGATAATAAACCGCTTTCCGTTGAAAGTTGGAAGGTATTGAAAGAATTGGCAGTGAAGGAATTGTCCGAAAAAAGACTGTTTGTCGTAGATACTTTTTGCGGAGCAAACGAGAATACGCGTATTAAAGTGCGCTTTATAATGGAAGTAGCTTGGCAAGCTCATTTTGTAACCAATATGTTTATTCGTCCTACTGCCGAAGAATTGGCGGAATACGGTGAGCCCGATTTTGTTGTTTTGAATGCATCGAAAACAAAAGTCGATAATTACAAGGAGTTGGGATTGAATTCGGAAACTGCCGTTGTATTTAATCTGACAGAAAAAGTACAGGTTATTCTGAACACATGGTATGGCGGAGAAATGAAGAAAGGAATGTTTTCTTACATGAATTACCTTCTTCCTTTGAAAGGTATTGCTTCCATGCACTGTTCTGCCAATACAAATCAAGCCGGTGAAACTGCTATCTTTTTCGGTTTGTCCGGAACCGGAAAGACCACTCTGTCTACCGATCCGAAACGTGAGTTGATCGGAGATGATGAACATGGCTGGGATGATGACGGCGTATTTAATTTTGAAGGCGGTTGCTATGCGAAAGTAATTAATTTGAGCAAAGAAGCCGAACCGGATATTTACGAAGCCATTAAACGTGATGCTTTATTGGAGAACGTAACCGTTGATGCTAACGGTAAGATTGATTTCAATGACAAATCGGTTACGGAAAATACACGGGTTTCTTATCCTATTTATCATATTAAGAATATCGTAAAGCCGATATCCAAGGCTCCGGCAGCTAAGAAGGTAATCTTTTTGTCGGCAGATGCATTCGGAGTATTGCCTCCCGTATCTGTTCTTACACCGGAACAAACGAAGTATTATTTCTTATCCGGATTTACTGCTAAATTAGCCGGTACCGAACGCGGAATTACCGAGCCTACTCCTACTTTCTCTTCTTGTTTCGGTGCTGCTTTCTTGTCTTTGCATCCGACCAAATATGCTGAAGAGTTAGTAAAGAGAATGGATCAATCGGGTGCTACCGCTTATTTGGTAAATACCGGATGGAACGGATCCGGCAAACGGATCTCCATTAAGGATACCCGGGGTATCATCGATGCTATTTTGGATGGTTCGATCGATAAAGCACCTACGAAAGATATTCCTTATTTTGATTTTAAGGTGCCAACCGAATTGCCGGGCGTTGATCCAAAGATTTTAGATCCGAGAGATACGTATGCCGATGCAAGCCAATGGGAAGAAAAAGCAAAAGATTTGGCCGGACGGTTTGTTAAGAACTTTGAAAAATTCACTAAGAATGAAGCCGGAAAAGCGTTGGTGGTTGCCGGTCCGAAATTATAATTTTTGTTGATTCTTCGGTAGAAGATTAACTATTATTTTAAAGGGAGAGCAGTAGGTTAGACTTACTGCTCTTCGTTTTTTATACGATCTCTTTCCGGATCTTCCAAGTCAGAAATAAAATCTTTCTCCTTGATTTCAACGGATTTAGGATTGTCGAGGCATCCGAATAAAGATAATAGAAAGAAAATAAGTATTTTTGTCGCTTGTAACCAACAATAAATGATCATGAATTTCAAAGGTATTTTTAAAGATTCTTCATTTGGTATTCAACTATTCTTTTTTATTACTTTCATTATCCTCTGCAATTCATTTTCTTCTGTTCTCTTTTATTTATTTTTATTTATCAAAACAGGATTTTCTTTTGAAACCACCTCCCAAATGATATCCGCTGTTTTAACGGATGGTAATTTGATCCGGGAAGCTCAATTTTTCCAGTCGGTAGGAACTTTTTTATTGCCTTCTCTCTTTTTGGCCAAATTATACAGTTTGAATGAAAAGGAATACTTGCAACTAGAGACCAAAGTCCCCGGGTCCGCTATTCTGTTGGCTCTTTTAAGTATGCCGGCGCTTGTTCCGTTTCTTAATCTCACTGTTTACTGGAACGAACAGTTGCAATTTCCGGAATCCTGGAGTCGAGTTGAACAGGTAATGAAAGAGTTGGAGACACAAGCTCAAGATATGTTTTCCTTGATGTTTTCTTCTTCTGAGCCAAGGGCAATTATAATAACTTTCTTAGTCATAGCGGTAATTGCTCCGATCGGGGAAGAATTCCTTTTTCGGGGAGTTCTTCAGAATATCATTGGCCGTAAGATTAAAAATCACCATTTGACAATCTGGATTGTAGCTATCCTATTTAGTGCGATACACCTTCAATTCTATGGTTTTGTTCCGCGCATGTTATTGGGAGCCTATTTCGGATATTTGCTTTATTACAGTAAGAGCATGTGGATTCCCGTGCTGGCTCATTTTATGCATAATGCCCTCGGCGTATGGGGGAATTACCGGTTGGCATCCGAAGGAATGAACGAAATAGATACCGTAGGAACCGGAGATACTTGGATTGCGGGCCTTATTTCACTGTTGGTATGGGGAGCGCTTTTTTATTTATTTATAAGGAAATGCCGATCACAAAACTTTCTTCCGTAACTCAAAGTCTCGTCCCAAGTATTTTTCGCGAACGATTTCGTTGGCGGCCAATTCTTCGGCGACGCCTTGGAATAATACTTTTCCTTCAAACAACAAGTAAGCGCGGTCGGTGATGCTCAAGGTTTCATGTACATTATGGTCGGTAATAAGGATTCCGATATTTTTATGTTTCAATTGCCCCACTATTTGTTGAATATCTTGTACCGCAATGGGGTCAACCCCCGCAAACGGTTCATCCAACATGATAAATTTCGGGTTGATAGCCAAACAACGAGCAATTTCTGCCCGTCTTCTTTCACCTCCTGAAAGTCGGTCACCGAGGTTCTTTCTTACTTTTCCCAATCCAAACTCGTCGATCAGGCTCTCCAATTTTTCTTTTTGGTATTGCGGGGTGGTATTGGTCATTTCCAGGATGGAGCGGATATTGTCTTCTACCGACATTTTGCGAAAAATGGAAGCTTCCTGTGCTAAATAACCGATTCCGTGCCGTGCTCTTTTATATACCGGATAATCGGTGATATCCGTATCATTGAGAAAAATTTTTCCTTCATTGGGGGTTACTAATCCCACTGCCATATAAAAAGTAGTTGTTTTTCCGGCTCCGTTCGGACCTAACAGGCCTACAATTTCTCCTTGTTTGACATCAATAGAGACGTGGTTTACTACCGTTCTGTTCCGGTAACGTTTGACGAGATTTTCTGTACGAAGAATCATTTGTTCCATATTGCAGGCGCTTAAGTTAAAAGAGAAGAACCAATTCATTCACTGATTGGGACAAAAATAGTAAAAAAACATTACATTTGCAGTTCAAAATAAAATTCAACCAATGAAAACGTTGCATAACTTGGGGAAATATATGGAGTTATTGTTTCGCACTTTCGGTGTTCCGGAACGATGGTCCGTATTCTTCAGACAAGTATTTGATGAAATATATAAACTGGGGGTCAACTCTATTTTGATAGTTATCTTTATTTCTATCTTTATAGGAAGTGTAATCGTATTGCAGATTTCCTTAAATATTGATTCTCCAATCATCCCTTCTTTTACTGTCGGGTATGTTACCAGAGAAATTGTTACCTTGGAATTCTCTTCCACCATCATGTGTTTGATTTTGGCCGGAAAAGTCGGTTCCAACATTGCTTCGGAAATAGGGACCATGCGCGTAACGGAACAAATAGATGCCTTGGATATTATGGGTATAAATCCGGCCAGTTACCTGATTTTACCTAAAATTACAGGACTGATGCTTTTTATGCCGGTATTGGTGATTTTTAGTTTGTTTTTCGGGATCATGGGAGGTTATTTTATCTGTATGGCTACCAATATTGTTACCGTCGCTCATTATGAATACGGGTTATTATACTGGTTTAATCCGTTTAATATTTGGTATTCCATTATAAAAGGAGTTTGGTTTGCTTTCCTCATTGCTTCCATTGCTTCTTTTTTCGGATATAATATCAAAGGAGGAGCATTGGACGTAGGAAAAGCCAGTACAAATTCGGTGGTGACCAGCAGTGTATTAATCCTGTTATCCGATTTGATAATCACCCAATTAATCATGTCATGAGGTATGGTTGAAGTAAAGAATCTGGTAAAATCATTTAACGGCAGGGTTGTTCTCGATAATATCTCTGCCACTTTTGAACCGGGCATTACCAATTTGATTATTGGTCGAAGCGGTTCCGGAAAAACCGTGTTGATGAAGAATCTGGTCGGATTGTTAAAGCCCGATTCCGGTGAAATCCTGTATAGTTCACGGGATATCACAAAAATGAAAAAGACAGAGTTGAAACAATTAAGACGGGAAATGGGAATGCTCTTTCAAGGATCTGCTTTATTTGATTCGATGACCGTGCTGGAAAATGTCATGTTTCCGCTTGTGATGTTTACTCGCGACAGTAATAAAGAAAAAGAGAAGCGGGCTCTTTTTTGTTTAGAAAGGGTAAATTTGAAAGATGCCGGCAACCTTTACCCCTCCGAGATAAGTGGAGGAATGATGAAGCGGGCCGCCATTGCCAGAGCTATTGCCCTGAATCCCGAATACTTGTTTTGTGACGAGCCTAATTCCGGTCTTGATCCGCAAACTTCGTTGTTGATTGATGACCTTATTCACGACATTACCCGGGAATATAAAATGACAACCGTCATCAATACGCATGACATGAATTCTGTTATGGGAATCGGAGATAAAATTATTTATATCAGTGAAGGCCACAAAGCTTGGGAAGGCAATAAGGATGAGATCCTGAATACGGACAATGAAGACCTGAATAATTTTGTTTTTGTTTCAGACCTGTTCAAGAAAGTAAAAAAGGCTGAAAATGGAGCTCCGGAGTGTTGATTATTCCTTTGATCAATTCGCGTTTTTTAGCTGATTATTCCTTGTATTCAACTATTTTTTAGTATGTTTGCAGATTAGTTCAAAGAATGTATCTTGTAAATATATGAAAATAGCACTGATTGGTTACGGAAAGATGGGCAAGGAAATCGAAAAAATTGCTCTGAATCGCGGACACGAAATAGTTTCTATCATTGATGTAAATAACCCTGAAGAATTTGAATCTCGAGCATTTGAAATAGCAGACGTTGCCATTGAGTTTTCTCAGCCGGGCACAGCTCTTGCCAATTATAGAAAATGCTTTCAAAAACATATTCCTGTAGTTACAGGCACCACAGGTTGGTTGGATCACTTGGATGAAATAAAACAACAATGTGAGACCGAAGGTCAAACATTTTTTTATGCTTCTAATTTCAGCATTGGAGTAAATATCTTTTTTGCAATCAATAAGTATCTTGCTAAGATAATGAACCGGTTTCCGGGGTATGATGTGCAAATGGAAGAAGTACATCATATTCATAAACTGGATGCTCCGAGTGGCACCGCCATTACATTGGCCGAAGGAATCCTGGAAAATCTGGATCGTAAAACCCAATGGAAAATAGAAGAAAATGGAGATTCCTCGCCTGAAATATTAAATATCAGGGCAGTCAGAGAAGGAGAGGTTTTCGGAATTCATGAAGTTGAATATGAATCCGAATCGGATATTATCAGTATTAAACACCATGCAAAAAACAGATCCGGCTTTGCGCTCGGTGCTGTGTTGGCTGCCGAATTTACTGCCGGGAAAAAAGGATTTTTATCAATGAACGATATTTTTAATTTCTGAAAATAATGGAAGAGAAAGCTCAACATACGGAAACTCGGGGAGAATCGGGAAGGAAACGGATGACCAAATCGGGTTGGATTAAATTCATTATCATCTCCCTTTTGTATATTGCCTTCATTATTTGGGACGGTAATTATTGGCTTTTATTGGGATTACCGCTTATTTTTGATATCTATGTGTCTAAGATTATTCCTTGGGGAGCTTGGAAGAAATCTAAGAATCCGGCAGTCCGTAAAGTGGCGGAATGGA
>DAIQOU010000253.1:0-6671 GCA_036787725.1 Bacteroidales bacterium | reverse complement strand
CCTCATCCGCAGCTTTCCCCCGGGTTACGCTTCGCTCACCCGGGGTTATGCACATGTTACCCCTTCGGGGCAATTGCTGACAATTCGTAACCCATACGGGAAATACCCGGCCTTTTGACACACACTCATGTTTGTTAATTATTCGTTAGCAATATAATTAAGGATATTACTTGTCAGCGTTTCCAAATTGGTCTTGTAGATATTAGGAATAGAACCTTCCTCATTATACCAGTCGTAGGCTTCGGCTCCTATACAAACGGTTCTTCCGCTTGTTCCCGATTTAGGGAATTCGAATAATACCGACCTTTCGTTATTGCTGTTGTCCCAGTGAAAACTTGCCAGATTGATCGCCCCGGTTTCTTCGCTCCATTTGTCGGGTTGTCCCGGATATTCGGTCCAGGAATCAAAACTCCAGATGGCATTGTGTCCTTTAGCTTTTGTGCCTTTTCCCACTAAATAAACTTTATCATTTACTCCCACCGGTTTTTGCAATCCCTTGAATATGTCGTGTGATTCATTTCCTTTGAAGCAGATGCCCCAGTCTTCGCCTACGGTAAACGGAGTATTTCCTTGTCCCCACATATTATTCACCGTTTTGTTATTTTTGGGAATTTCCAGAGAAGCTGCATATTGAGTCGCCCAAGAAGAGAAGAAGAAGGAACCACCTTCATTATAATAGGTTTTCAGACTGACTAAGATGGCGGGTTCTTGCGATAGGAGGGGTAATTCACTTTGATCGTTATCATAGTGCCACCAGATGGCCGCAAATCCCTTCAGGTCTTTACCGTTCTTAATGTCATTGAAAGAAATATATTCGAAATCAGGCATATTGGCGGCAAACCATTCGTAAGCTGCGGCTTCATCATCATTTGTGATTGCCGAAGCGGTGGCGGCAGTACCCAGAAATGCTATCGTACGTATATCTGTCGGTTCGACTGTTACGAGATAAGGAAATACCTCCCCCATATAACTGACGGTATAGGTTACGGGATTGGTGAAGTCTGCCGCTTTACCCGGTTCGGGAGTGACGGTGGCACCTTCCGTAATGGCGAAGTCGGGCGTCAGATTGGTAAGATCTTCTCCTTTGGGGTAACGTACTCGTATGGTGCCGGCTTCATGATCGATGACTCCTTTGTATTTCCCTACTTGGAAAGATGTTATTTCTCCCCGGATATGAGCGGCTACCACGTTGTAATCTTTATATACACTTCCGTTTATTACTCTGTATTTAACCACTTTACTCAAATCTTGCACTTCTCCCGATCCCGGTGTGACAGCAGCTCCCGGTGGTAATTGTATTTCGGGGGTCAACCGGGTCAGGTCTGTTCCTTTCGGATAAAATAATTGAATAAGATTATTTGTTTCGTCTATTTTTCCTTCCACTCCGTTTGCTTTGAACGATAAAATATCTACTTCATCGACCAGTACCAACGAATCACGATCATCATCACAGCCGGTCCCCAAAAAGATCGGTAATGATAATATTAAAATCAACAGGTTATATATTCTTTTTTTCATTTTCAAAAACTATTATTTGTTTAATAACCGGGATTTTGTTTGTATATCCCATTTACATAACTGATTTGTTTTTCGGGAATCGGTACGTATTCTGTTTTATTCTTCGTGAAATTACCGCCGGAAAGATAGGAGCGTCGTTGGGATTCTTCTTTGTAATAATTATTGATCACCTCATCGGCAATTCCCCAACGAACCAGATCAAAGAATCGGCTTCCTTCCATGGCGAATTCAAGTCGTCGTTCCCATCGTAATGCTTTGCGGGCAAAATCCCGATCCCAAGTGCAATTTACTCCGGGCTGATATAAAGCCGCATTCGGGTTGGGTGCATAAGACGTTAAAGTCGTGCTTCGTTGCGCCCGTTCGCGTAGTTGGTTGATTAGGGGAAGTGCTTCTCCGTGGCGTCCCAATTCGATCAGTGCTTCGGCACGCATTAAAATGACGTCTGCCAGTCGGATAATGATCCGGTTTTTGGTATTTCCGTAGAAAGGTGACATGTTTACGAAACAATCACAAGAAGGGTCCACATTTTCCTTTAATGAAGCATATACTCCGTAATAAGGAATATTGCGGTTCCAGCTTTCTTTGAAAATCAAGCTTTCGTTATATTTATAAGGAAATTCGGGCATGGCTACCGTATGGAACAGGCGCGGGTCAGAAAAGTCGGATGAAGCATTGTAATTTTCCGAATTATAATCATCAAATCGCGGCAGTCCGTTTTCGGTACGAAATGCATTTACCAGGTCTTGACTGGGTTTATGAAAGTCACAGCAGCCGACTCCTTGCGGAACCGAAAGTACATCTCCGAAATTAAGTCTTCCGAACATGGTTCCGTCGTCTTTCGAATACTGAACTGCAAATATCGATTCGGCACCGTTTTCGTACGAACCCGGAAGGAAGTTATAAGCAAAATCGTATTCCAATTCTTTGTTCGAACGGAGTACTTCTTCGGAGTATTCCAATACTTGTTGCAAATCCGGTAAATCGATTCCGGTTACCAGATTGCTATTCTCATTATCCTGGCGATAGGCTTTATAAAGATATGCTTTGGAAAGATAAGACGCTGCAGCTATTCGGGTAGCACGTCCGATCATATCCTGCTTGTCGGGCAACACGTCGTATGCTTTTTTGAAATCCGAAACAATCAATCCCCATTGTTCATCATTAGATAAGGTATTCGGGATCCGGATGTATTCATTCAACGGCGTATCTTCATCCACAAAAGGAATTCGTCCGAATACAATTTTCAACATAAAATAATAATGTCCCCGAAGAAAATACATTTCTCCCATCCGGGTATCCCGGGCCGGCATGTCGGTTGTTGAAATGGCTTTGAGAGAAGAAAGAGCAATATTGGCTCGGGAGATTCCGTCGTAACATTGAGACCACAACCCGTCGGCATGATAAAAATCCGGTCGGATATTAACTCCCAATTCGTAAAAATGGATTTCCGAACCGTCACTCGCTCCCGCTCCCCCTTTATAGGCATCGTCTGCACGTACATTTCCAAGGTACCACAAGCTGAAAGGAGTATTCATATTGTCATTGCCCAAGGATGCATAGGCTGCGTTCACTAATCCTTCCGCTTTGTCGGGTGTTTTGACGTCATCCTCTCCCATAATACCTTGAGGATCATTTTCAAGAAAGTCGCATCCGGTTATTACCCATCCGAATATCAAGCATATTAATAGTATATAGTTGTATTTTTTCATAAGATATAATTTATTGTCAGAATGAAGCATTAATACCGAAAGTAAATGTCATGGGAATAGGATAACCGTAGTTTACGTTTTCCGGATCAAATCCGGTAAAGCTTTTACTTTTAACCGTAAATAAGTTTTGTCCGCTCAGATAGAAACGAAGTCGTTCGGTCCCGATCTTCAGGGAAGTATGTTGAGGTAATGTGTAACCCAACTGAACATTCCGTAATTTCAAATAGGATCCGTTTTCTATCATGTAAGAAGAAAAACGTGATTCGTTATTGGCATCGGTAGTGCTCAGGGCCGGAATGTTTGAATTCGGATTTGTTACCGGATCCCATGCATCGAGCAGTCTGTGACCTTTATTGGAACCGGGATCGCTGGCACTCCAGAAATCGGTCTCTACTTTCAGTCGATTGTAGACATCCATATTGTGTACTCCTTGGAAAAACAGTACTAAGTCGAAATTTTTGTAACCCAAGTTAATGTTTAAGCCGTATTCAAAATCGGGATAAGGATCACCCAGCCAGGTACGATCTTTTTCGTCAATGATCCCGTCATTATTTAAGTCTGCATATCGAATACGCCCCAATCCTTTTCCTTCTTGTTGCGCATGTTGGTCCAACTCTTGTTGTGATTTGAATATTCCCTCTGCCACATATCCGTAGAATGATCCGTAAGGACGATCCAATATGTTATCCCACATTCCGTTACCCCCGTAATCTACTACTACCGATGCCGGTAAATAGGATACTTTGTTCTTGTTTTTGGACCAGTTGGCCGTTACATCATACGAAAAACCGGAAGCGGTATGATTGCGATAACCGATGCTCAGTTCCACACCTTTGTTCTCCATCTTGGCTCCGTTGTAAAATTTATCTCCGCCCCCTCCGATAATGGCCGGGTAACCGGGTTTATAAAGAATATCTTTTGTATTTTTAATATAATATTCCACTGATCCGTAAAGAGATTGATTAAGAAGTCCGAAATCCAGACCGATATTGGTTTGAGTTGTTGTTTCCCATTTGAGGTCGGGGTTTTCCAGTTGGTTGCGTCTGAATCCCGACGAAAGGATTCCGGATCCTTTTCCGGCCAGGTCGTAAGCAGTTCCCGAAAGCTTTCCCCAAGTCGGGTTGCCCGTTCCGTAATCGGTAATATAAATGGTTCGGGTGGCATAATTACCCATTTCTTGGTTCCCGTTTTGTCCCCAACCGAAGCGTAATTTCAGGTCTGAAAAGAGATCGGCAGTGCCCTGCATAAACTTTTCTTGAGAGATACGCCATCCCAAGTTGAAGGCGGGAAAGGTTCCCCAGCGGTTGTTTTCTCCGAAGCGGGAAGAGCCGTCATAACGAAGGGTCACGGAGGCCAGGTATTTGTCGTCATATGCATAATTTATCTTTCCGAAATACGACATCAGGCTGTATCCGGATGAAATACCGGAAGTGAGGCTTGTGCCTGAGCCTAAATCCGGCCACATGAAATCGGGAGATTCCAACGCATATCCGTCCCGTTGAGCCGAGAAATTGATATCTTCTTGCTTGAACATTTCCATCCCGAGTAAGGTTTCGAAACGATTTTTGTCGATTTGAAAGTCGTAAGTAGCCGTATTGGACCAGGTCCATTTCGTCCAATGAGCCTGTTCCATTAAAGAAGAGGTTTTATCACTTTCCAAATAGCCGCTCTTGTAACTGTAAGTAAGGCTTCTTTTATAGAAGTTGCCGTAATCGATTCCAAAACCGGAACGAACATTCAAATTTTTAATCGGTTGGATATTAATAAATGCATTCCCGAATAATCTCCAATAACGATACCTGTTGTCGCGATTATCGTGTACCAAGCGGGCGGGATTGTGTCGGTCGGGCATTCCTCCGATAGGTCCTCCCCAACCTTTTCCGTCATCGGTATGAACCGGTATGAGCGGTATGGCACGCAATGCTTGCTCCAATATATTATGGGGTTGTGCCACTTCCGAGGTACGATTCAACGAAAAGTTTTCTCCGATAGTGACAATTCCGTCAAACAATTTGTAATCACTGTTGATACGGGCCGAATAGCGCGAAAAGTCTGTGTCTTTTACAATCCCTTCGTTATCATAATATCCCAGAGAGAAAAAATAGTTTCCTTTGTCGGTTCCGTTACTGACCGATAAATTATACGATTGGGCAAGGCCCGTACGGGTTACTTCATCAAACCAATCGGTATCGGCAGTGCGTAACGTTTTATCACTGTTCAGAAATTCGGGGACGTATATATTCTTTAGCATACGATTTCCGGAGGGATCGAACTCATCTTGATAAACAATCCCCAACGTATTGCTGTTCGGATTTAATCCGTCATTTACATTGGCTTTCCAAATTACTTGAGCATATTCTTTCGAATTCAACATTTTCATTCGATTGGCATAGAGAGAGGCGGTGGCATAGGCATCTAAGTTTACTTTCAGACTCCCTTTTTTACCTTTCTTGGTGGTTACAATAATGACCCCGTTGGCTGCACGAGAACCGTAAATGCTGGCGGCAGAAGCATCCCGCAATACTTGCACGCTTTCTATATCGTTGGAATTCAATTCGTGCATTCCCGCCTGAGAAGGTACACCGTCTATGATGTAAAGAGGATCATTATTATTTAGGGTACCAACTCCGCGAATACGGATGGTGACCGCTCCGCTCGGGTTACCGTCTCCGGTTACTTGCATACCGGCAATACGTCCTTGTAAGGCTTTCATCGGATTATTTTCTGCAACAGACATCATATCAGCCACATCTACTACCGAAACGGCCCCGGTTAAATCGGCTTTACGTTCGGTACGGTAACCTACCGCTACGACTTCTCCCAGCAGTTGAGAGTCTTCCCGGAGAAAGACTTCCAGATTCGTTTTTCCGTCGACCGGAACTTCGATTGTTTTCAAGCCCAGGTAAGAGAATTCCAATACCGCATCGGGAGCTGCCCGGATGGTAAAGTCTCCGTCTAACCCGGTAATGGTTCCTTGAGTACTGTTCTTCACGCGTACGGTTACTCCTATTAAAGGTTCGTTATCCGCTTCGGATTTTACAATTCCTTTTACATCTATGTGTTGACTGTAAGCGGAGTTGCAAATGTAAAATAGCAGTAACATTAAAAAAGATTTTTTCATTCTCATCATATTGTATGGTATTATTTATGAATTTGTAAATAGGAAAGACTAGTTCTTCTCTTCATGGTATTTTTGACTTTTATATTTGAATGCAAAGGATTCGAAAAAAGGGAAGACGGATTGTAAAAAACAGTTCAAAGATTTGTAAAAATCGTGCATGCGAATTGTAATCGAAATGATAATAGGCTGATTTGAAGTGAGTTAATTGGTGTCGGGAATGAGATTTATTTAATTATCCCCAATGAAGCATTCGAAAAAATGATTTCCTTTTTGTTTTATAAGAATACGGGTGAGGAGTTCACCTGTACGCAGGGGAACTCCTC
>DAIQOU010000252.1:0-6678 GCA_036787725.1 Bacteroidales bacterium | reverse complement strand
TGGAGTAAAACAGCAATGAATAGTAACTGGAACGATCCGGACAACTGGGTGGATTCTGATGGAAATGCGTTGAACGGTGTTCCTCAAAATTGTAACGATGTACATATTCCGGGTAATGCTTCTCATTATCCCGATCTGGATCCTTCCGTAACCTTGCGCACGGTTTATGGAGATCCCCGTTGCAATAACATCACTTACCATTTCGGTTCGGAAGTGGCCAAGCATCATCTTTTGACTTATACAAAAGCATATGTTCAATACAATTTCGGATATTATCAAGGGAATACAAATGTTTACAAAACGGATGGCGATCCTTATTCGGCAGAGCCCATGACCCGTAATCGTTGGCATGCATTGGCTACTCCGTTGAAAAAGATGGTATCGGGCGACTTTTCCGTGGGAGGATATCCGAATATGTGGCAGCAAGGCTTCAGAACAACCTCCGGACATTCCGGTTTATTGGTTGGAGACTGGCATACACCGGAACGAAACAATGCATTGCATCCGGAAGGGCTGGGACATTACGGTATCAGTATTTTTGTTGCCCGGATGCAACCGTTTGTCGGAGAGAATAATCATTCCAACCTGAATGCATTGAAAGGAATTTTGGAAATGCCTTATTTCGAAAATCAGGCCGTAAGCGATTTGCATCGGATCCATTCTTACGAAAACGGAGTGAGTTCCTTTAAGTATTATTATTATGATAATCCGGGACTTGATTTGGTACCGGAGTCTGTACAACCTTACGGAACGATTGCTCGCAGTGATGAGGCTTATCGTTCGGTTATCGAAGGTAATCTGGTTCCGTGGAACGGAGAACAGGCATTTAAGATGACGGTACCTGCAGGAACGGATGTTATGGTGGGTAATCCTTTCCTTTCAAGTCTGGATTTCCGGAAATTTTATGATGTGAATCAAAGTGCCATTCAGGATCATTTCCGTTTATACGAACACCCGTGGAATACGAACTCGCTGAATGTTCCTTCTTCGTTGACGTTGATTCCTTCTTTCCATGCTTTCTTTTTGAAAACATTGGGAACGGTCGGCAGTACGGTGGATTTGTATTTCCCGGTGTCGGCTTCGGTGGCCCGTACGGGATCGTTTGTGTCGACCCGCTCTTCACAATCTTTGGAAAATGTATTGCAAATCGGAGCAACGGACGGTGAAGGGTTGAGTAAAGCCGTTATCCTGTTTGACGATAACGAATCGATCGCAAATATACCTCAATTGTTTGTTCATGCCGAAAATGATACGGTATCGGCCAAGATCCCGCAGTTATACGTTTCTTCGGGCGATTCGAAGGATGTTCTTTACCGTGCCGGAACTTCGGAAACGCAATTCCGGTTGGGCGTTCAAAGTACTTCGGCGAGCGACATGGTACTGAATTTTGAAAACGTTCACACGTTTGCCGCCGGAAGTTTGGAATTGGAAGACCTGCTTACGGGTAAGAAAGCGGATCTGAAGCAAGTCGGCCTGTATGAATTCCGTCATGTACCTTCGGTTTCCGATCGTTTTGTGTTGCATGTTAATTATGCCCCGACGGGTATCGAAGATAATTTCAACGATTCGTTCATTCGTATCCATACTTCGGGTAATAAATTGTATGTTAAAGCTTCGGACGAGATTTCCACGGTTGAACTTTATACGCTTCAGGGAATCCGGATGATGAGAGACGAAAATGTCGGAAGCGAGTACGCTGCCGAGTTGGGAACTTTGTCTACCGGAGTTTACATGGTAAAAGTAAAGAGTGTTACCGGAAAAGAAAAGACGGAGAAAGTAGTTGTAAAAAGATAAAAAGCAAATGTTAGCGCATCTGTCAATGATTGATCATTGACAGGGATCCGGGAGAATCCGAAAAGGTTCTCCCGGATTTTTTATGCAAAAATATCGGGAAGACAAAAATCAAGTTGTATTTTATTCCGTTGTGAAACTCACACGTAAAAGTTATTATGAAAAAAGCCGAAAAGCTCCTGTCTTTCGAAAGACCTTTTTAATGAAATTATACTTATATGAAAAATAATGTTATACCTTTGTGCTTTGATTTTGGTGTCACGATTCTATTTCTACAGAAAAGTGATGAAAAGGGAACCGGGTGCAAATCCCGGACAGACCCGCTGCTGTAAGCTCTGCCAAAGTCTTTGAACAATACTCAAACCACTGGTTAGCAATGACCGGGAAGGACGTTCGAAGATGGAGTAAGTCAGAAGACCTGCCAAGATCTGATTGTTTAGAAGGCTTTCGGGAAAAATAAGCTGAAGAACACCGATAATAATTAATCCGGAAAACCGGGGCGGGTTTTTATCTGTTTTTTTATCTTCTACGCATATTTCTTTGAAAGCTGTTTGGTAAAAGTCAATCGGCAAAAATGTATTTTATTAAACGTAAGAAATTTAATTGGCTTATAATCTGCTTGGGATTCTCCCAAATGATGTATGCTCAAAGCAAATTGGACAGTTTGCAATATATCAATGAAGTCGTTATAACGGCAAAACCATTTAAAGAAGTAATTCCGGTACAAAGTTTATCCGGCAAACAACTTGAAAATCTCAGCAGTCATACCGTAGCCGATGCTCTTCGTTATTTTTCGGGAGTACAGGTAAAGGATTACGGAGGATTGGGCGGATTAAAAACAATCGATGTCCGTAATATGGGAACCCACTATGTGGGGGTCTTCTTCGACGGAATTCAGTTAGGGAATGCGCAAAACGGAGTGGTTGATTTGGGCAAATTCTCATTGGATGACATGAGTGCCCTTACGCTTTATAACGGACAAAAGAGTGAGATCTTTCAATCTGCAAAGGATTTTGCCGCAGCGTCTACTGTCTATTTACGAACCAAAAGACCTGTTTTTAGAGACGAGAAGAAAACGAATTTTATTGCCCGTTTTAAGACGATGTCGATAAACTATATTAATCCGTCTTTTAGACTGGAACGTAAACTTTCCGAACGGGTCAACATGAGTATGAGCAGTGAATATGTAAAATCCGACGGACGTTATCGGTTTCGATATAAACGACATAATTTGGATGGTACAGTGGCCTATGATACCGCCGCTACCCGCTTTAATAGCGATATAGAAGCGATACGGGTGGAATCGGGTTTGTTTGGAAATATGAATAACGGCACCTGGTATGCCAAAGCTTATTACTACGATTCCGACAGAGGAGCGCCGGGAGCCATCGTAGGCAATAAATTTTCGGACGGGTATAGACAGAAAGACAAAAACTTCTTCCTTCAGGGAGATGTGTTGAAAGATATCGGAGATAAATATCATTTTCAGCTTAAGGCAAAATATGCTTATGATTATATGAATTATTTGGCCCGGGATACGACGACCGTATTGGGAGAAGTGGTAACCGAAAGCGCTCAATTCGATAATACATACTATCAGCAAGAAGCTTATTTATCGGCTGTTAATATGTATAATATTAAACCGTGGTGGGATGTATCCTTAGCTGTCGATTTCCAATGGAATAAGCTGAATGCCACGTTGAAAGGAATAGCTTCCCCGTTTGCTTTCCCTACCCGTAATTCCACCTTGGTTTCGGTGGCTTCTTCCGTTAATTTAGGAAAAATAAAAGCAATGGGAAGTGTCATCGGAACGTATATACACGAAACGGTAAAGAATGGAGCTGAGGCCCCGGATAAAAAAGAGGCTACTCCTGCCTTTTTTGTAGGATATCGCCCGTTTGACCGCCATGATTTTACAATCAGGGCATTTGCCAAACGTATATTTCGAATGCCTACATTCAATGATTTATACTATACTCAGATCGGATCGTCGGCATTGGATCCGGAATATATGAATCAGTACGATATCGGATTTTCTTATACCAAGTCTTTAAAGAATTCGATACTTAATCGTTATTCTTTTCAAACCGATTTCTATTATACAAGTACGAAAGATAAAATTGTGGCCGCTCCGACCGGAAACCTGTTTCGTTGGATGATGAGCAATATAGGAAAAGTGAAAGGAAAAGGAATCGAAGCGGTTGCCAATGCGGATATGAGTATCGATAAGGTAAAAGGATCTGTTCATCTTTCGTATGCTTATGCGGAAAGTCGAGATTATACAAAAGTGTCCGGGATGGCCTTGTCTTCTTACGGAGATCAAATACCTTATACGCCGTGGCATAGCGGTTCGGCTGTTTTAAATGCTTTTTATGACACGTGGAACCTGAATTACAGTTTCATTTATGTCGGCAAACGGTATAACGGAGGCGTTAATAATATCAAGAAGAATGAGGTACAGCCTTGGTATACTCATGATATTTCGCTCCGGAAAGAAATGGAAATCAATCAACTGAAATTTACCGGAACGGTAGAGGTCAATAATTTCCTGAATCAGCATTATGAGGTTATTTATAATTATCCGATGCCGGGACGTACATTCAGGTTTATAATAAGTATGGCATTATGAAACGAAGCATATCAACCGGAGATTTATGCTGCAAGAAAATACTATTTTATTTACATGCGGGTTCGATACAACCATAAGGAAAAAATAAAGAATAACGTATGAAAAAAACGGAGATGAGTTTGAAGTGGCTGTTGCTGTTGCTGCTGTTGTATTCTTTTTTTTCTTGTCGGAAAGAAGAGTTGATTTTTCAATCCAATACCATACAAGTAGCCAATCCCCGTCCGGATGCCGAAATCCTCGGGTTCTATCATCTGAATGAAGGGAATATGGGAATGAACAGGGCAAGTATCGATTTGTTTGATGCACGCATGGGCACCTATACGGTTGATATTTATTCGGAACGTAATCCGAATGTTGTTAAAGAATTGGGAGATGTGGGCAATGATATTAAGATATACGGGAATAAAGTATATGCAGTTATCAACTGTTCAAACAAAATTGAAGTATTGGACAAATGGACGGCTAAACGCATCAAGGTAATCGATGTTCCGAATTGTCGTTATATGGCTTTTCATGGAGATAAAGCCTATGTCAGTTCTTATTCGGGCCGAGTGGCAATAGATCCGAATGCAGAGATCGGTTTTGTGGCGGAAATCGATACGGCTACCTTGGAACTGACCCGTAAGGTAACGGTCGGTTATCAACCGGAAGAAATGGTGATCCGGAACGGAAAACTGTATGTTGCCAATTCGGGAGGATATCGGGTGCCGAATTATGACAGAACCGTTTCCGTTGTAGATTTGGAGACTTTTACCGAAATAAAGAAAATAGATGTGGGGATTAATCTCCATCGGATGCAAACAGATAAGCGAGGCAGCATTTATGTCAGTTCCAGAGGTGATTATTATCATACTCCTTCCGATTTGTTTGTGATTGATGCTGAGAGTGATAAGGTTACTCACCAATTGGGACTCGCGGTCAGTGATATGTGTATGGTGGGAGACTCCCTTTACTTTTACAGTGTGGAATGGAATTATTTAACCGGCCGTAATCAAATTACTTACGGAATATTGGATACGAACAGTAAAAAGGTGGTAAATGATAAAATTATTACGGATGGCAGTGATGAGAAAATGATATTGCCTTATGGCATACATGTCAATCCGGAAACTAAAGATATCTACATTGCGGACGCACAAAATTATGTGGTTACCGGCTATCTCTACTGTTTTAGTCCGGAAGGGAAATTGAAATGGAAGACATTAGCCGGAAATATACCGGGGCACATCGCATTTATTTATAAATAATACAAAATAGAAGGGTAAAAATGAGACAGACAGTTTTTGATTTTAAGAAGGTACTTATTCTGTTTATAATGACGGGATTCTTCTCTTGTTCGGATGATGATACCGTACCGGAACCGCCGGAAAATAAAAGTCCTTACATCACTAAAGTATATGATTTCATGCCGGCTGTAGGACAGTTTACAAATAAGTTGCCGGTATATGAATCCGGAGATACCCGCGAGAGCATGATCGGGAAAGCGGAAGATATGATTAAAGGAGAAAAACCGAAAGGAATGATCTCATTGGGCGGATTTGGCGGCTATGTTGTTTTTGGTTTTGATCATACCATCGAAAATGTGACGGGGTACCGTGATTTCAGAATATCGGGAAATGCTTTTTGGTCTGATACCAATCCGAATCCGGGAGCCTCAGAAAGGGGAGGAAGCTGCGAACCGGGAATAATAATGGTAGCTTATGATGCCAATAAAAACGGATTGCCCGATGATGAATGGTATGAAATAGCCGGAAGCGAATACAATCGTTCGGTGAAAGGGTATGAAATTACTTATTATAAGCCCGATCCGAATAAAACGCCGGTTTTAAATGAAGAAGAATTTTATGCTGCCGATGTAGAATATATTTATTGGGAAGATAATCAAGGCGCTTCGGGATATAAAGTGAAAAACAAATACCATGCTCAAAGCTATTACCCGGAATGGGCCGATACGGACAAGATCACTTTCAAAGGAACTTTATTGCCCGACAATGCGGTAGAAGAAAGCGGAAAAGACCAATATTGGGTATTGTATTCTTTTGATTACGGATATGCGGATAATGTACCGGATGACGACGATGAATCGGCAATCGATATCGATTGGGCAATTGATAAAAACGGAAAAAAAGCCCACCTGCCCGGAGTGGATTTTATAAAAGTATATTCCGGATCGAACCGGGAATGCGGGTGGATTGGAGAAACGTCTACCGAAGTTTCGGGTGCTTGTGATTTACATTTATTAAATATCAAAATAAAGA
>DAIQOU010000766.1:0-1910 GCA_036787725.1 Bacteroidales bacterium | reverse complement strand
CGGCAAGAGTTTATGATCTCAGAAGTAACTATGCCGTGACGAATATCAACAGTTGAAAGTTAGACATATTGTCGAATGTTCGGTCCATGAATATGATTTAATTGGTATGCGCTGTATGGTAAGATCTGTTGTTTTCCTTATTCTCGTTTTGGCCCTTTTTTCTTGCCAACGTTCTTTAAATGTGAATGAGATCCTTTCCGGTGCCGAGTCGGTAATGGAGACTGCTCCCGACAGTGCATTGGTACTGTTGAAATCAATTGATTTCCCGGAAGAGCTCGCAGCCGGCGACTATGCTTCTTATTTGTTGTTGATGACTCAGGCGAAAAATAAGAATTCCTTGGATATTGCCGAAGATACCTTAATTTCGGTAGCGGCAGATTATTTTCTGAAAAAAAATGATGTTTCCCGGACTGCTTTGTCGTGTTTTTATTTCGGCAGGGTACTGAATGCCAAAGGAAATGCCGAAGCTGCCATCCAACAACTGTTGATTGCAAAAGAGTATGCGGAGCAGGTAGGTAATTATAATTTGTTGGGGTTGATTTATTATGATTTGGGCTATATTTATCAGACTCAGTTCAATTATCCGAGAGCTGTAGAAAATTATACTTTGGCAAAGGAAAACTTTAGATTATCAGGGAATCGTAAAAATGAAATTTATTCGTTGGGTTATATCGGAAATGTTTACATATCACAACAGCCCCCGCAAATAGACAGTGCCTTTTTTTATTACAATACGGCTTTAATGGAAGCCGAGAAAGAAGAGAATCCGGTTATATTGGCTGAAACCCTGAAGAATTTGGGGCTTGCTTATTCCGAAACGGGAGAATACGATAAAGCAAAAGAGTATACCTTAAAATCCATGCAAGAAGACAAAACACAGACATATGCTTTTTTTAATCATATAACTTTATGCAATATTTTTACAGCCACAGGCCAAATCGATTCGGCTTTTCATTATTCGCAATATATTCCCGGATTCATAAGTGAAGATGATCTGTTTTTTGGTTATACATACCACACCCTCCTTGCCGGCATGCATAAAGCGCAGCACAATTATGATGCGGTTATTCTGGAATACGAGAACCTTCTGCAGCTTTCCGAATCGATCTCCGGAAAGTATAAAGACCAATCGATCATGAATATTCAGGAAAAATACATGAATGAAAAATTGAAAACTTCCTTACAGCGAGCCACCATTCAGCGACAATATTTTATTATATCGATTACGATAGGTACTATCGTCATTATTTTATTGATCGGTTTGTATAAGACCACCACTTCCCGAAAAAATAAAAAGATTGCCGAAATCGAACAAAAGGTGGATACCTTGAACGAAATGCTTTTCGATCAGGGCGAACGCAAAAACAAGTTTAAAGAACTGTTGGTCGATCGCTTGGACATTTCCAAGAAAATAGCCCAATTGAACCTGATTCCTTCCAACGATAAACATCTGCTGTTGGAGCGTTATAACCGTATTTTTGAAAAAGACCTCCAGCATTCCCTGGATTGGGAATACTTGTATCCCATCATCAACGAACTCTATGACGGGTTTGTGGATAAGATTACCGAACGATACCCTATTTTGTCCGAGAAAGAAAAGCAATTGTGTTGTCTGATCCATGCCGAGTTTCGTACCGATGAGATCAGCGTGATTCTATCCTATAAATACAAATCGGTAAGCGTGCTTAAGTCGAAGTTGAGAGAGAAAATGGGATTTGCCACATACGAAGAATTCATTACTTACATCAAAAGCATTTAAAAAAGAAATGCATGGAGGTGCGGTTCGATTTGATTCTTTTCGGTTTAATGCTTAAAGTGACATTACTTAATTTATAAGTCAAATTTCTTAAACAATTGCTATCCGCGAAAGTAATCGGTTTTTGTGAGTCCGATTTTAGTTAAACAATAAA
>DAIQOU010000251.1:0-6686 GCA_036787725.1 Bacteroidales bacterium | reverse complement strand
ATTCTTACGAGGAACTCTTCTTTTGGGAGTTTTTGTTTTTTTCTTTAACTGCAAAAAAGAAACATACGTTTATGAGTATGATCAGGCTAAGGGGGCACCTTATAATCCTGATTTGCCTGTGGAAATTGTCGAATTTATCCCGAATGAAGGTAAAATACGGGAAAAAGTAATTATTTCGGGCCATAATTTTGGCAATGATCCTTCAAAAGTAAAAGTTTTTTTTGATGATGGTTATTCTGACAAAGAAGCCAATGTAATCAGTGTGGATGGAACTTCTATTTATTGTCTGGCTCCCCGACAAAGTGACGGAAGAAGTCGGATAAAGGTAAGTGTTTCCGGCAGTCCGGCAGTAGCGGCACCGGATCCTTTTAGATATATAGCTGCAGCAAGCGTTTCATGGGTAGCGGGTGTGGGGACTCGTGAAGGAACGGGAGCTAAATATGCGGACGGAACTTTGTCTGAAGCTCACTTTTGGAAACCCCAGGGAATCGTATCGCTTGGGGATGAGCAATTAATGACTTTTGGATTCCATGAAGGTCAAAGTAATAAAGTGCGCTTAATATCCATACGGGATGATAAGGTTATTACCTTACAAGATGGGGTTTATCTGGGTAAAGGAGCTATTAATGACTCAAAAACAAGGGTATATGCTACTACTCTAAATCCTCCTCATACTGTATATGAATATAAAAAAGAGGCGGGCTGGACCCCATATGTTATTGGGGCAATTACAATCCCAAAATACGAAACCTGCTGCGATCGTATCCGTTCACTTGTTATGATGGATGAGGCGCATGACCCTGATCAGGAGTGGTTGTATTTCTGTCATAAGAACAGTACTTTCGGACGCTTTAATATTAATACGGAAGAAACACAGATATTGGCTGACGAAACCTTGGATGTCCCGGTAAAGAGTTGGGGTGGCTATTTGGTATATGATAAATTTAAAGACTGTTTCTATGTTTCCCTCTTCGAATCTTACAGTATTTATAAAATAACCAAAACCGGCAACGATTGGAGCGAGGGCGTGAAAGCAGAACTCTATGCCGGAAGTCCCTCTGAAAGTGCAGTAATAGATGGTGATTTAAGGGATGCCCGTTTCAGAGAACCGATGGGTATGTGTCTGGACGAGGAGGGAAGCCTTTATATTTGCGATTCCAACAATGCGGATGTTATCCGGAAAATATCGGGAATGGACGGTTATGTATCTACTATTGCCGGAACATTAAATAAAGAAAGCCCGCAGGTGAACGGCGATCCGGCCGAAGCCGTTTTTCTTGACCCGTATGATATTTGTTACGATGGCGAAGGCAATTTCTATATCACCGAATGGTGGGAAGCTACAATCAGAAAATATTCAGTTGAATAATCTTAAATAGTACGTAAAACATGAAATATATATATTTATTATTGCTTTCATTCATGCTTTCACTTCCTGTATTTGCTCAAAATAACACTGTTAAAGTAGCCGGAGTGGTAATGGATGAAAATGGAGAGACATTAATTGGAGTTAGCGTGCAGGTAAAGGGTACCGGTATTGCAGTTATTACCGATTTAGACGGAAGATTCAGGATAAATAATGTGCCTTCGGGGTCTACTGTCGTTTTTTCATACTTGGGATATAAAACATTGGAAGTCAGATATACATCCGATAAAGAAAGGGAAAGAATCGGAATGTCGCCCGATGTAAGCGAATTGGAAGAAGTCGTGGTTACGGGTCGTAGTTCGCAACGTAAAGTGTCTGTGGTGGGAGCAATAACCAGTGTAGAAGCTCGCGATCTGCAAGTGCCGGCAACTTCCGTGACCAATATGCTCGGCGCTCGCGTTCCCGGTATTATTGCGGTTACGCGCAGTGGTGAACCGGGAAATGACTTTTCCGAATTCTGGATACGAGGTATCAGTACCTTTGGGGCCAATCAGGGCGCATTGATATTGATAGATGGTATTGAAGGGAACCTGAACGATCTGGATCCATCTGATATTGAGAGTTTTTCTGTTTTGAAAGATGCTTCGGCAACCGCTGTTTACGGTACCCGTGGTGCAAATGGTGTGGTCGTTGTAACCACAAAACGGGGAAAAGCCGGGAAACTGCAAATTAATTATAAAGCCAATGTAACTTATTCCTATTCACCCCGTATGCCGGAGTATACGGATGCTTATCAATATGCCACACTCGCTAATGAAGCCCGGGTAGTGAGAGGCAATTCACCTCTTTATTCTCCTACGGAGTTGGAACTGTACAAGACCGGCCTGGACCCCGATTTGTATCCCAACGTAAACTGGAGAGATGTTATACTGAAGGATCATGTATGGAATACACAACATCATTTCAGTTTGTCGGGAGGAGGAGAAAATGCTCGTTATTATGTTAGTTTAGGGGCTCTTACAAACGAAGCTTTATTCAAACAGGATGCCGAATCACCCTATAGCGCCAATGTGGATTATAACAAGTATAATTTCCGGGCAAATGTTGATGCCAATATTACTCGTTCCACATTACTTTCTCTTAATCTGGAAACCGTTTTTATAACGCAGAATGCTCCCGGGTTCGGTGATGATAACAAAGCATTGTGGCAGGCGCAGGCTAACTTGCCGGCAACAATGGTTCCGGTACGTTATTCAAATGGTCAGTTGCCTTCTTACGGAGCCAATGGAGATCAGATGTCACCATATGTACAGTTAAATTATACCGGATATAAGGCCATTGAACGCTACAGCGCCAAGTCAAACATTACGTTGAAACAGGACTTGAGCATGTTTGTTAAAGGATTATCCGTACAGGGATTATTCTCTTTATCGACCAATGGGGGACATACTATCACAAACACAATAACACCGGAATTGTATTATGCCGATCCTAAAAACGGTCGTTATACCAATGGAACACTGCAGACGTTGAAGAAAGTTGAAAAAAAGGATCTCGAATCTTCACAAAGTTCTTCTTCGGACAGACAATATTATTTTGAGTTACAGGGCAATTATGAACGTATATTCAACGTAGATCATCGTGTTACCGGTTTGTTGCATTTCTATTGTCAGGAAACCAAAAACAGCGGATGGGGCGGAGGTGTTTTTAATGTAGTACCTAAACGTTATATGGCCTATTCGGGACGAGCCACTTATTCGTATAAAGATACTTATATGATTGAGGGAAATATGGGTTATACCGGTTCGGAGAACTTTAAGAAAGGAGAACGCTTCGGGTTATTTCCTTCTATAGCACTCGGGTGGATACCGACCCAGTATAAACTTGTAACCGAAACACTGCCTTTTTTGAATTACCTCAAATTTCGAGGTTCTTACGGAAAGGTAGGTAATGATCGCTTGAAAGATGTTCGTTTCCCGTACCTTACTATTGTAGGAGATATAACCAATAACGGCCCTTGGGGTGGAACGGCTATCGGAGAAACTCAAATCGGAGCTGTCGACATGCAGTGGGAAACAACAACTAAAATCGACTTGGGAATTGATGGTAAATTATTTAATGAAAGGGTGGACTTCTCTGTGGACTTCTTCCGGAACAGGACTACCGGCGTATTCCAAAAGCGGGAAAGTGTACCGCAGGAATCCGGGTTTAATGATCTGTTGCCTTATGCCAACATCGGTAAAATGACATCTTGGGGACTGGACGGACATGCCTCTTATACACAATCCATCACAAAAGATATGTTTCTTACTTTCCGCGGAAATTTTACATTGGCAAGAAATAAAGTGAATTACTGGGAACAGTCAGGTGTAAACTATCCGTATCAGTCTTACGCCGGTGTGCCCTATGGAGTATTACGCGGTTTGATTGCCGAAGGATTGTTTAAGGATGAGGCGGATATTGTCAGTAGCCCCAAGCAAACTTTTATGGAAAGTGTAATGCCGGGAGATATTAAGTATAAGGATGTGAATGGCGACGGAAAAATTGATGATGATGACATTGTTCCTCTCTCTTTTTCTAATATACCGGAGATTCAATACGGATTTGCATTCGAAGGTAACTATAAGAATTTTCGCTTGAGTGCTTTATTTGAGGGTGTGAAAGATGTACAATATTTTATGGGAGGGAGCGGGTATTATCCGTTTGCAGGTGAAACAACAGGGAATGTATTGGCCATTACGGCTAACCCGGCTAACCGTTGGATACCGGCATCTTATTCGGGCGACCCTTCAACCGAGAACCCCAATGCACGTTTTCCGCGATTAACTTACGGAGAAAACAAAAACAATAATCGTAATTCAACTTTTTGGTTGTCCGATGGCAGTTATGTCCGATTGAAGAATGTCGAATTATCCTATCGGTTGCCCGAAAACTGGATGCGAAAGTCTAAAATATTCAAATCGGTTACTTTTAGCCTGATAGGTGAAAACCTGCACGTATGGGATAAAGTAAAATTGTGGGATCCTGCTCAAGCGTCTGAGAATGGTGCTGTCTATCCGCTACAACGTAAATATACGCTTCAATTATTTGCAACATTTTAAAATAGGTTATTATGAAAACATATAGTAAATATATACATACCTCGCTGAAAATATGCTGCCTCTGTATCATAATAAGTATAGGGTTATCTTCATGTGATAATTATCTGGATGTGGATGATTATTTCAAACAAACCACGCAGTTAGACTCCATATTTAAGAGTAAAGTATTGACTGAACAATACATCCGCGGCGCGGCAAGTTATATTCCTAATGAAGGGAACCTGTGGACTCTCCCGGGTGATAAAAACAGGCCGGGACTTCCCTTTCAAGGAGCTTCCGACGAAAATTTTACTTCCTTTAATGACGACCGGCATGCGGGCATCAAATTTTTACTGGACGAGATAACTCCTTTTTATGAAGAGCGGTTTTTTAATTATCCGAGATATTATGCAGGCATCAGAAAAGCAAGTCTTGTTTTGCAGCGTATAGGGGAAGTTCAGGATATTTCAGATATGGATCGGAGAGATTTTATCGGAAGGTGTTATTTCCTGAAAGGATATTATTATTACCTGTTGTTATTACAGTATGGTCCGGTGCCCATTGTGCCCGAGGAAGCATTTTCCGTTGATGCCGGTGTCGATGAAATGTCGTTGGAACGGGCTACGTATGATGAATGCGTGGAATACATTTGTCAAAACTTCGAAAAAGCAGTAGAATACTTGTATGCCGAAAGGCCTTCTTCGGAAATAAATCTCCCTACCCGTGGAGCAGCATTGGCAGTTCTTTCACGCGTCCGGTTATATGCCGCCGGCCCTTGGTTTAACGGAGAAAGCGGAGGTATTTATACGGATTGGGTGCGTAAAAGTGATGGGGCTCATTTCATTAGCCAGACTAAAGACAATCAAAAGTGGGGCAAAGCGGCAATTGCCGCTAAACGGGTTATCGATACCCGGTTGTATCAACTTTATATTGCAAAAAGAAAATCGGATACCCCTCCATTACCCGAATCGGTCACTCGGGCGTATGCTATCAGGCCCATTGAACAGTTTGATCCTGCCGGAATCGATCCATACCGTTCATTTGCCGAAATATTTAATGGAGATGTCGCAGTTGAAATGAACGAAGAAATCATTTATTCGTGCAGACCGGAGCAAGGCGGTAAGGATTCTCCTGCCGGAATCGCCATGCCCGCCTTTATGGGAGGTATGAATGGATTGAACCTGACACAGGATGTGGTCGATGCCTTTTATATGGCTGATGGCAGTCTTTATTCCCGGCCCGATAATCATTGGGAAGCTATTGGTGTAAATAAGCAGTTTTCCGGATATACATTGCGGGCGGATGCAGCCAAAATGTATGATAATCGCGAAATGCGCTTTTATGTCACCATCGGATTTAATCATTGTTTTTGGCCCGGGACTTCTTATTCGGGCAGTGATGGATCTTTGAAAAATGTAGAAGTACTGTATTATGCGGATGGTAACGCAGGACCTCCTGCTAATTTTGCCGTAGACTACAATCATTCGGGGTATACTTGTAAAAAGTATGTTCATCTTGAAGATAACTTGAAGGGAAGTATTAAGCCCAAGGCTTTCCCGACTTTCCGTTATGCGGAAATCTTGTTGAATTATGCAGAAGCGCTGAATGAATTGGAAGGAACTTACAGTGAAGGTGATCTCACCGTAACCGGAAGAGATGAAAATGAAATACTGAATGCTTTTAACCAAATTCGTTACCGTGCGGGAATCCCCGGGTTGACTTCTCTTCCTTCCCGTGAAGAAATGCGTGATCTGATCAAGGCCGAACGCCGTATTGAATTTGCTTGCGAAGGTCACCGTTATCATGATATTCGTCGGTGGGGAGATGCTCACAGTGCTTACAACAGACCCGTTTTAGGCATGAACATCAAAGCCGCAAGAAGCGAACGGGAAGCATTCCATACTATTACCACCTTGAATGATGATAAAGCTCGCCGGTATTTCGACTATAAAAACTATTTTTGTCCTCTACCCAAGTCGGCTTTAAACAAGAATAACAAGTTAGTGCAGAACCCCGGATGGTAAACTTTATTGATGGGTACAAATTATTTTAATCAGTCTTCAGCCTAAGGCGAGGATTAACTGATTTCAGCGAGAATTACGGAGATCTTTTAAAAACAATTTAATATATGAAACAAAGCAAATAATTCAACAAGGTATGATCCGGTAAGATCGTTGATTCATGCAAGTTTCATAGTTCCTTTAAAAATAATTTAATCATATGAAAAATAATAAATCTTA
>DAIQOU010000250.1:0-6686 GCA_036787725.1 Bacteroidales bacterium | reverse complement strand
TTCGGCGGGAACGGTAACTCAAAAGGCGATCCTGATCTCTTCCGACGTTCCGATTTCGGCTTATTACCAGATCGACGGCTCCTGTTCGAAAGACATTTACGCCCTGAAAGGAAACAAGGCACTGGGGGAAAAGTTTTACGTTCCGTCGCAGAATGTTTATAATAAAACGTATAATGACGCTTTCACTCAAATTCACATTGCGGCCACCGTGGACGGTACCGTGGTGGAGATCACTCCCACGGGTCAGCTGATAGGATTGAACGGGTCGGGCGTGGTGAATGCCGGAGAAACGATGACGGTCACGCTCAACCGGGGAGAATCGTTCTTGGCACGAGAATCCGTAAAAAATACTTACAAATACATGGGAACCGAAGTAACATCCAACCCGGGGCATCCGATTTCGGTAATCGTAACGGACGATGCATTAACGAGCGGAGGTGCTACGGACGTTACGGGCGACCAGCTGGTGCCGGTCAATAACCTGAGTACCGATTATGTGGTGGTAAGAGGATATACGGGAGGCGCCACCGAAGATAATATCTACATTTTGGCCACGGAAGACGACACGGACGTTTACGTGAATGGTACCCAAGTCAAGAATATAGATATTGATGCTGCCGATATAGCGGGAAAATACTATCGTTATACTTTTCCTTCGGGAGTTGAATCGGCTTTTATATCGGCCACCAAGCCGGTATATTGCTACCAGCAGTCCGGAGTAATCAACGAGATGGGAGCGGCTCTCATTCCGGGGATGAACTCCCTGTCGGCACGGCGGCTGTCGTTTTACAAACAAAATGTCGTCAACAACTATCTTTTCCTTATCTTCCGCAAAGGAACGGAAGACGGTTTTCGGATGACTCAGGCCAACGGGTCGGAAGGTCCGTATGCCGTCACTGCCCAACCGGTTCCGGGACTTCCCGACTGGTGCTTCGCCAAAGCAACCATTTCAAGCATAACTCAGGGAATCACCACGATCGAAAACACCAAAGGCGCGTTCGCTTTGGGTTATTTTCTGACAGGCGGCGGAACGGCCATGTACGGTTTCCTTTCCGCTTTCGGCAGTTCGGTCGAATGGCCCGAGAGCACCTACAAATGCATGGGTTCGGAAGTCGTTCTGGATGCGGGCTACGGACGGAGCTACCTGTGGAACACGGGTGAAACGACTCCGACCATCTCTGTGACCGAACCGGGAGAATACACGGTGGAAGTGGAAGTTTCTGCGGGCAAGACCCTGACGCTTTCCACGCTCATCCTCGACGATTACTTCTCGGGTGAAATAATCGCTCCGGACACGGTTTACACGGGTCTTTCCCAATACGTCTCCTCCCGCGTGGGCAGAGAGGCGGGCAAAACATACGCCTGGACCTTCGCCAACGGAAACCCTTCCTCTTCGTTGCAATCGGCTCAATCGGTAACGTGGAACGCCTCGGGCGAACACGACATCAACCTTAAGATCTTCAGCGACCTGACCTCTTCGACGGGCGACAAATGCGACACGACCCTTGCCGGAAAAGTCGTTGCCGTACGTTCGTTCCGCAGCGACGAAGGCATTCACGACGATTATTTCGGAGCTTACCATTCGGGAAGCGCGTGGACTTTCGATGTTCTCGACAACGATGCGATGTATGTAAACGGAGGAACGCGGGAAGTAAAAATGCAACGGATCGTCTCTTCCTCTCTTTCCTCCTCTTCGGGAGCGACGCTCGGAGTGTCGGGCGACAAACTGACGTATGTCTGCGCGCCGGACTTTTACGGCATCGACGAAATCACCTATGAAGCAGAAGGGGATTATTATCCGGAGGGAGAGCAGCCCTCGAGCGGCAACCGCACTTCGGTGCGACTGACGGCCAAGGCATACGTATATGTTTATCCTCACTCCCTTCACCGCTGTTACGACCGGCAGGCTTATCAAATCGGCATCGAAGATACCCCAAACGGGGTTACGGTGGACTGGGTCTCGGGCAATACGCTGCCCGCGGGCACCGCTTCGGGCGTACACAACCTGGAAGCGGCCGTCACCTTCCCGGGAGGCATCGCGGCTTTCAACAACAACATCCCGACGGCTTTCGAGCTGAACGTGATTCCGACAAAGATGACCTGGAACGGAAGCGTCGACAACAACTGGAACAACCCGTCCAACTGGAACGAAAACACGGTTCCTTCGGTTTGTACGGAAGTGCACATCCCGGGCAACGTGCTCAATTACCCTTCTCTCGACGGGATTCATACGATAAGGGATGCCCGCTTCGGCGAACCGGAATGCGACAAAATCATTTTCCATTTCGGAGGGGAAACGGCCAAACCGCACTACCTGAGCTACAACAAGGCATTCGTACAATACAACTTCGGATACAACGACAACACCGGCGACGTTTATCAAAACTCGGATCCCCTGTCGGCAGCTCCGTTGAAAAGAGGACAATGGTATGCCTTGGCCGCTCCGTTGAAGAAAATCGTTTCGGGCGACTTCTCGGTGGGAGGATATCCGAATATGTGGCAACAGGGCTTCACCGCGGAGAACGGTACGGGCAAGTGGCTCCGTCCGGACAACAACAACGCTTTCGACATCGGAGAAGAGCAGGCCGGAGCGATCGCCCTGTGGGCCGCTTCGTTCAATTCGACCGTCGGAGAGGAAAATCACATGAACCTCAACTCGCTGAAAGGAATCTTCGAAATGCCTTACTTCGAGAACATGTCGCACAGCATTCATCGTCGGATTCACTCGTACAACCGGGCGGAAGAGACAAGTTATTTCAGTTATTATTATAACAACCATCCCCTGCGACCGATCGAGAACAACGTCGCTCCGGGAAGCATCCGCCGGGGAGCGGAAGCCTACCGTTTCGTTTTCGACGGCCAACTCGAGGGAGCCGCTCCCCAAGAGGCGGTCTATTACGTGGAAGTGCCCGCGGGAGAAGATGTAATGATCGGAAATCCGTTTGTTTCTTCCCTGGACTTCAACCGTTTTTACGAGCTCAATGCGGACAAACTGGAAAGTTATCACCGCCTTTACAAGGACAATGCTTTTGTCGATTATTCCTACGTTGCGGGTTCTTCCCCGTCGGACCGTTACATCGCTCCGTTGCAGGCTTTCTTTGTCAAAACCAAAGGAACGGGCAGCGTACGGCTGGCTTTTCAACCGGAAGAAGTTTCGGTGACCCGGCCCGCCGGCACGGCTCATCAGCTGAAAAGCAAAGGAGTCGAAGTTGCGGAGAATGTATTGCTTGTCGAAGCGGAAAACACGGCGGGGAGTAACCGGGCCGTCTTGGCATTGAAGGAAGGAAAGGAACACAACGTTCCCAAGCTGTTCAACGAAGGAGACGAAACGCTTCCGCGCATATGGTTTGCCGACGAAAACGGAAATCCGGTTTCCGTCCTGTTCAAAGGTCGGGACGATTCGAGTGTCGAACTGAAGGTAAGAAACAATACGGGAGAAGAATTGACGCTCCGTTTCTCCAATATCGAAAACCCGAACGTAAGTTCTCCGGTGCTGGAAGAGGTAAAAAGCGGAATTTCTTACGATTTGTCGAAAACGGACCGCTGCATCGTACCGTCTTCTCCCGAGGTTCAATCCTTCCGTCTGCATGCAGGCGCTCTGTACGCCCCGACGGGCATCGATTCGCAAGACGATGCATCCGAGACACGGATTTACGCTTCGGGTTCGCGCCTGTTCGTCAACTCCGCCGTTCCGATGACTTCGGTCCGGATCGCTTCGCTCCGGGGAGACATCCTCGCCGCGGATGAGGCCGACGGAAACGTGTTTGCCAAAGAACTTTCGGGATTCGATTCCGGAATTTACATCGTATCGGTGACGCTGCAATCGGGTGAAACCGTCAACGCCAAAATTGCAAACATCAGATAAGAAAGAAGCATTAATAAGTTAAATTTATCAGCCCGTTGTAAGGCAATTCTTACAACGGGCTGTTTTTTATCCCGGACTACATAGAGAGAAGTACTATTAAATCAAAAACTAAAAAAAGAGATCTTCTACCTCTCTTAAATCCATATTTTTCAAAGGATTATTTGAGTTAACAAACAGCTCGGACAATTCATTCTTTTTATGCTGCAAATAAACAATCTTTTCTTCAATGGTTTCAACGGAAATAAACCGATATGCAATGACCTTTTTCTCTTGGCCGATCCGATGAGCACGCGCCAGCGCCTGCATTTCGGCTGCAGGATTCCACCAAGGATCAATAACAAATACATAATCGGCAGCCGTAAGATTGATTCCCGTCCCCCCCGCTTTTAATGAAATAAAAAAACAATGAATGTCCGGATCATTAATAAATCGATTGATTTCGTCTTCCCTTTTAGTCGTTTCTCCTGTAAGCAGTGCATATTTCCAATGTTCTTCCTCAAACTTCCGGGCAAGCAACAGTAAATGTTTCACATAAGAAGAAAATATAAGAACTTTATGCTTCCTCGCTTTCAGTGTTTCAAAGAATAAAATAATTTGTTCAAATTTCCCGGAATCGCCCGTATATTCGGGAAAAACAAGGCTCGGATGATTCGCCAGTTGTCTTAAACGATTAAGTCCCTCCAATACAATAAAGTTCTCGGTTCCGGATTTTTCCTTCATTTCCAACAATACATTCCGGATTTTATTTTTCTCCGCATTATAGACGATTTGTTGCTCATCCGACATATCACAATAAATAACTTCTTCCAACAAAGGAGGTAATTCGGGTGTGACCTCTTCTTTGGTCCTTCTCAGAATAAAAGGTTTTATCAATTGTTTTAATCTAATTTCGCGACTTTTATTTTGTTCTTTCAGTATAGGATTAATATAATTCTTTTTGAAAGACGAAAGGCTACCCAGCAGCCCTTCATTCAAGAAATTAAATTGAGCCCAAAGATCCTCCAGAGAATTTTCGACAGGAGTTCCGGTTAAAGCCAATTTGCATTCCGACTGTAGTTGTATAACAGATTTATATAAGAGTGACCCGGGATTCTTAATAAGCTGGCTTTCATCCAAAATAATATAATGGTACTTATATTCGCTCAAATAATCGATGTCATTTCTCACGGTTCCGTAAGAAGTAATAACCACTTGATAATAATCAAATAACCGGGAAATTTGTGCCGTCTTGAGGCGCTTACTTCCTGCATATATATACCATTTCAACTGAGGAGCAAAACGCATTATTTCATTCTTCCAGTTATGAATCAACGAAGTGGGAACTATAATCAAGCTTGCCGGTAATCCGGAAGAGAACGAATCAAAAAGAGAAAGTTGTCCGTCACTGGAGACAGATGGTTGTTGTTTTGAAGTTTCATACACATACCGCAGTAAAGTAATGGTTTGTAATGTCTTCCCCAATCCCATATCATCGGCCAAACATCCCCCCAATCTATGTTCATATAAATGTTCCAGCCAATAAAAACCTTCTTTCTGATAAGGTCTTAAAGTAACTCCCGGTTGAAGAGGCAAGGACGGATACGTTTTCGGAATCTGCAATAAATTATCCAATGCGACTTTGTCTTTTTCCGTCAGCCCGGTTCCTACTGTATCCTTCAACAAGCCGATATGGATTTTGGACAACCTCACTTTGTCTCCTTCTTCCCGTCCCAACGAAAACAGATCTCTATATCGTTCAAACCACTCGTCGGGAAGTATCATGATCGACTTATCGGGTAAAATGAATTCTTTATCTCCGGACAAAATATGTTTCCGAAAACGAGTAAAAGGGATTTTAAAGCCTCCTGCCACGACTGCAATATCAATATCAAACCAATCTATTTTCCGGTGAAAAGAAGAATGGAGTTCTATTTTCCCCATATAATACAAACGATCAAGCGATTGTTTCAACTGAAAATCACAAAGAAGTTCATCCGCATTATCATTCAACCATTCAATTACATCATTACGATTACGAACTTCCTCCGTCAAATAAAAGAAATTACGATTGGTCGTTTTTAATCCTTTATTCAACAATTTATCAATTAAACGAGTTTCTCTTTCAATATCTCGTTCCAAACAATACAGGATGATCTCACTATCTTTTTCTTCCGAGTTAAAAAATTTCTTCTTTTTATTTCCGGGTAATATCTTCTTATCATCATACCAAAAAGCCAACGATAACATAGTAATCCCGTTGAAATCTTCTTCTAAAGATAATATCGGAGAAAATTCCGCTTTTTTATGAAACAAAGGAATGCCCTCTACTTTCACGTCATGACGATCCATTGTTTTAAGAACAAAATCCTGTATGTACATTTTCTCGGATTCCCGGGGAACAGCAATATATTCTTTTTCAAAAAAAGGAGTAAGTCTTATGGCATCAATATCCGGAATACGATGCAACTGATTACCCAACAAAACAACTCCCGGTTTCCGGACCACTACAATAGCCGGTTTGATCCTTAAAGCAACAGACTGATCTTCATTCGTCAACGAAATAAAATATATCAATCCCTTTTCATCCTTTACAAAATTAAATAAACACCGGGTAGGAGAAGGAAGAATATGAATCCGATACCTTTGATATAAGGTTTTACTGCTCAAGTCTTCCCTTACAAAAACAGGAAGATCGGTTTGTTTTGCCAATTCTATAACAGCCCGGATATTACTATCAATCCGGGGTCTTATAATATTCTCGAAAGTTTCTTTTGAGATATCATTCTTAAACTCAACGGAAGAATTTTTTTTGGAATAAGCCTTCATTAATGCCTTATCGGAA
>DAIQOU010000249.1:4357-6701 GCA_036787725.1 Bacteroidales bacterium | reverse complement strand
CCGCTGCGTGAATCCCGATTGTGTCGGGATGCTCAAAAAACAGATCGAATTTTAAGAGAACCGGAGAGTAAAACAAATAAAAAAGCGATCAAGATCTCTTCATAAGCTACTCAAGGTCTCTTTGTTAAGAGGTCTTGATCTCTTTCATCGATAAATCATCCGAAAAACAAATAACATACAAAAACAGCCGCTACCACCCCTATGAAATCACCCAATAAACAAGCACCCACCGTATAGCGGGTATTCTTAATATTCACCGCTCCGTAATAAACAGCCACTATATAGAAAGTAGTATCTGTCGATCCCTGAAATATACAAGCCAATCTGCCGACAAAGGAATCGGCCCCGTATGTTTGCATGGCATCCAACATCATTCCCCGGGCCCCGCTGCCGCTCAACGGTTTCATCAAAGCAGTAGGCAGTGCAGGTACAAAATCGGCATTAAAACCCAAAAAAGTAACAATAGAAGAAATCCCGTTTATCAAAAAATCCATCGCTCCCGAAGCACGGAACAATGCTATTCCGACTAAAATGGCTACCAGATAAGGAATAATCATCACAGCTGTCTTGAACCCTTCTTTAGCTCCTTCTATAAAAGCATCGTAAACATTAATCTTTTTTACCACCCCCGAAAGAATAAAGGAAATAATAACGGACATCAATAAAAAGTTGGCAATGAATCCCGAATAAAGAGACACTTTATCTTGAGGAAGCAAACTGAAAAACCAAACAATAAATCCGATAAACAGAAGGACCGCACCGAAAAACAATAGCAGTACTTTATCCAATAAATTGATCCGTTGTCGAATGCAAACATACAATACACCCATCACCGTAGATGCAAAAGTGGCGATCATCAACGGAATAAATATATCGGAAGGATTGGCAGCACCCAGTTGAGCCCGATATACCATAATGGTAACAGGAATAATGGTCAATCCCGAAGCATTCATTACCAAAAACATAATCATCGGGTTGGTTGCCGTATCGCTTTTCTTCGTATTTACCTCCTGCATTTCTTTCATCGCTTTCAAACCGATGGGAGTAGCGGCATTATCCAAATTCAACATATTGGCTGCAATATTCATAAAGATCGAACCCCGTGCAGGACTGTTCTTCGGAAGGTCCGGAAAGAGACGATCGAACACGGGAGCGCCCAAACGAGCCAAAAAATTGACTGCACCTCCCTTTTCTCCGATTTTCAAAAATCCCAACCACAAGGACAATACACCCGTTAATCCCAAGGAAATCTCAAATGCTGTCTTGGAAGAAGCAAAAGTCGCATTCATCATTTCCGTGAAAACAGTCAAATCACCGGTAAAAAAAACCTTGAATAAAGCCACTAAAAAAGCAATCACAAAGAAAGCAATCCAAATATAATTTAAAATCATAATCCGATTTATTGAATGGGAAACACAAAAATACCATAAATTTGCAAGCTGATTGCTTAAACTGTAACATAATGAAAGATTTTCAAGCTGTCGTTTTTGATTTGGACGGCACATTGGCCGATTCGTTGGCCGACATAGCCGATGCCATGAATCGTACGCTACACCGATTGAGTTATCCGACATACGATTACGAAACTTATAAATACTTCGTAGGAAACGGATTAAAAAAACTGGCTTTTCGCGCTATTCCCGAAAATAAAAGAGATGACTCCCATGTAGAAGAGTGTCTTACAATGATGATGGAAGAATATAACAAAACGTGTATCGATAAGACCCGGTTATACGACGGAATTCCCGAATTGCTTCATTATTTATCCGAAAAAGGAATGAAATTGAATGTGCTTTCCAATAAAGCGGATGAACTGACTCAAAAGATCACTGCTGTTTTATTAAAGGATTATTCTTTTGAAATCATCTTGGGGGCAAGCGAACAATTCCCGAGAAAACCTTCTCCCGAATCCGCACTTTATATTGCTCAAAGGAACGGAATAGCTCCGGAACATTTTCTTTATCTGGGAGATACGAATGTAGATATGCAAACAGCTGTTGTAGCCGGAATGTTTCCGGTAGGAGTGACATGGGGATTTCGTACCCGCGAAGAACTCCAACAAAACGGAGCCCGACTCATCATCGATCATCCCGAAGAATTGATTTCAATTATTAAATAATTCCATCATAATCGGCATTATCTGTGACAAATGTAAATTGAATAATTATTTATTGTTACAAAAAGTTCTATTTTTCAGTAATTAATATCTAATTTTGTAATTTGCAATGAAAAATAGGATAACAGGCATATTCAAATCGGAATTCATTAAGAATGCAAGCATCTTAATCGGGGGAAATGTAACCGGACAAGCTGTTTCTTTATTGATTTATCCTTTATTGACCCG
>DAIQOU010000249.1:0-4257 GCA_036787725.1 Bacteroidales bacterium | reverse complement strand
GGGGAAATGTAACCGGACAAGCTGTTTCTTTATTGATTTATCCTTTATTGACCCGCATTTACTCGGAAGCCGATTTTGGTGTATTCGCTTTGTTCATGAGTGTAATAAGCATCTTGTCCATCCTTGCTACAGGTAAATATGAAGAAGCAGTATTATTGACCAAAGAAAAAAAAGAAACCGATGCACTTGTCGGTTTCTTGTTAAAATGGATTGCCGGATTCAGTCTGTTGATTTTTATCCTACTCATTTTCCTGAAAGAAGAAATCTTCTCTTTATTCAACATGCAATCCCTGAGCGGATATTGGTATTTTATTCCTTTAACGGTCTTCTTTACGGGACTTTCTTACCTGCTCATTGATCTGGCCACCAAAAAAAAGAAATTCAAAACCATTGCTTCTTCGGGATTGAATATGAACGGAACAAGTTCGCTGATCAAACTCGGATTGGGTTATTTTCCTATTGTCCGGGGAGGACTGATCATTTCGGTTCTCATCGGACAACTCGCTGCCTGTATTTCTTTTTTCCGTTATGGAAAAGACTTGCTTTGGGGTCTTCGAAGCAACCGAAAACACCAATGGAAAACCGGAATAAAATACAAAGAATTTCCTTTATACAGCATGACTCGGAATCTGGTCAATTCCTTTTCGGGAAATATTCCATTTTTATTATTAACCGGTATTTTCGGAGAAGCTGCTTTAGGAGTGTTTTCCATGGCACTCATGATGGGTTCCCGTCCTTCGGCATTGATATCCGGATCATTATACCAAGTATTCTTTGAAAAAACCGTTTCTCTTAAAAACGAAAGAAAACCCCTGTTTCCCGTATTGAAAAGCTACTGGAAGAAAACCACTCTTTACCTGCTGCCGATATGCATCCTTGCTTTCTTCTTATCTCCGTGGCTGTTTGGGTTTGTATTTGGTCAAAAATGGGAAATCTCCGGTGTTTACTTTCAATACTTATTACCTTGGATATTCCTGACTTTCATTATTCATCCGATGTTTTTTATTCCGGCTTTGTTCGGAAAACAACGAAAAGCATTGGGGTTGGAAATTCTTTGTCTCATCTTGCGTTGGATAGGAGTAATGATAAGCATTTATTTCAACAACTTCGAATCGGCCGTTATTTTATATTCACTGGCCGGCGTAATTTATTCCGTAATCGTTTGGATATGGTATATATCCATGATTAAAAAATACGAAAAAACAATAGTCTTATGATATGTATCGATTTAAAAAACAATAAAGGATATACTTGGTATTCGGATGAAACCGTTTGGGTAAAAGGAACGGCTTTGAACTCAAAAAATGAATCGTTACAAGAAGAAAGCTTATTAAATTATTTCAAAAACACCCGATCGGAAGAAGAATTTAAGGAAAAACTTCTTGCTTTGAACGGCTTATTCTCGGTAATCATACAAACTTCCGATAAGGTTCTGGCTGCAGTAGACCGTTTAAGAAACTTTCCGCTGCTGTATCGATTGGAAAACGGAACGATTCATATCAGTGATCGGTTCGAATCTTTTTTAAACAATCAACCGACGTTGAACCCGGCATCGGAAACAGCCATGAGGTACATCGGTTGGGTACCGGGAAAGCAAACACTCTTCAAAGAAGTGTTTCAAATCCGTGCGGGAGAATATCTTTCTTTTTCTCAAAATCAACTTAAAACAGAATATTGGTATGAAATAACTCCTTCCGTTACCGAATCGCTTACCAAAAAAGAATGGAAAGAAAAGATAAGGGAATGTTTTTGGAAAATCGGTGAACGATTAATCACCAATCTCAACAACAGACCGGTACTTCTTCCCTTAAGCGGAGGATTCGATTCCCGCATGATCGCCTTGTTACTAAAGAAAAACGGATATAACGATGTGTTTTGTTTTACTTACGGAAATGCAGAAAACATAGAAATCAGGAACTCAAAGAAAATAGCCGAAAAATTGGGATTCCGATGGAAGTTTTATGATTACAAACCGCTGTTGAACGAAGATTATATTCATTCTTCTTTATTTCGGGAATACATGCACTTTGCAAGCAATGCCATTTCTTTTCCTTATATGTATGATTTTTTTGCAGCCCGTTCCATTCGATCCGAAGAAAATCTCCCCGAAAATTCCGTCGTACTGCCCGGACATTCGGGAGACGCTGCCGGAGGAAACCATTACCTGCCCGATCTGACTTTTTCTTCCAAAGAAGATTGCGCCAATAAAATATTCCGCTTGTATGCTCAATTGATCTTGCCGGATCCGAAAGAGAAAAAACAATTACTCAAACTGATTGCAAACGAAATATCGGAAAACCAAGTGCAGAAAGGATACTTGGCTTACGAAGATTGGAATATAAAAGAATTACAAGCCAAACAGCTGGTGAATTCTTCTAAAGTATATAATTTCTTTGGTTACAAGTATTTGCTTCCATTGGAAGACAATGATTTTTTGGAACTGTTTGCTTCTCTTCCCCTGAAATACAAGGCTCATAAATGGTTATATGACGAAACAATAAAAGAAATTTATGCCGAAAACGGGCTTCTTCTTCCCGATGAAATGTCTCCTACCTTACAAGAAAGAAAAAGGAGGTACCTGAAACTCCGCATCAAAGATTACTTTCCTTTCGTTACCAAATTCAAAAAATACCAAGTAACACCGAGTTTCTATTATTTCGACCGGTTGGTACAATCGATGATCGAAGAATTAGCTCCAACGGAAAAGGAAAAAGGGACGGCAATACTTAATCGAATCAAAAATGGAAACGGAATCATTACTGCGTGGTATATAGAGCAGTTTAAGAGAGAGTTTATAAAGGTTTGAGACAAGATGGCAAGATTAACGGGATTAGCATGAAGTATTTTTAACCCTTGATCTTTCGCGCTTTTTACCCAAATAAGGCTTTTAACCAATCGATAAAAAGAGAACATTGCTTCGTATCCGAGTTCAAATATTTTTTCTTGATACTTAATCCCAAAGGAGTACCGGGAATTTTTTGCCAAGCCAACCAAGTATGAATCAATGCTTTCGATCGATAATAAGGCAAAGAATAACGATTTAATTTCCGGGTTTCAATGGAATCGAGGGTAGATTCTGCAATTAATACCAAATCATCGCCGGAAGGAACCAACAACCGGATAAAATCTTCCAACATACCCGGTGAATGATTATCCGGCATGATCCAAACTCCTACTGTTTTAGGATATCCTCTTAAAATCAATCCTTCCGAAGGAATAGTATCGGGAACCGAATATCCGTAACCGGTCAAAACGGAACAAATCGATTGCCATCTGCGAGTAAGGTCTGTATCGGCATCTATTACCATTCCAATGGTATCAAAATCAGACGATTGTTTCAGCCTAACAGACAAAGAGACCTTTAAATTATCTATTCCTTTGCAATCTGTAATTTCAAAAGTTTCGGGAAGAGTATATTCTTCACAAAGTATTGATATTACATGTTTATCGTCATTACCCTCTACCAACAATTGTTTATTCTTTTTATCTTTCATCGAATTTCAATTTGTTGTTCATCTGCAATATTCAACTCTTCCGGAGAAAAAGAAACTTCTTTAATCACTCCATCTATCCGATCCAACCGAATGTATTTTCCCAACGACTTATATTCCTCTTTATTCAATATTTTCGAAAAGGCGGAAATACAATCATTACTGTGCGTAGTGGCAAATACTTGTATATTCAACTCAGAAGATAACTTAAATATAATATCCCATAATTGTTCCTGAACCGTATAATGCAATCCGTTTTCAAACTCATCAATAAATAAATATCCGTCGCTGCAATTCACCAAAGCCAATATAACGGTTAATAATCGGTTGATTCCATCTCCCATGCTTCCCAATGGAATGATTTCTTTCGAATCGGACAATTTAATAACAGCTGTTCTTTCTTTTCCTCCTTTATTAACAAAAGCAATTCGTTCGGTTTTGGGCTCTATAATCTGCAAAGCTTCAATTACATAGTGTTCTTTATCGGTTAAGGCAATACCATCAAAAAGAGTGCTGTTAATGTCTCTATCGATCTGATTGGTGTGAATAAATTGATTGGGATCAGATGCAAGTTTTATAAAATCAAAAAGGTCGGAAGTTTCGAATTCCATCGTATAAGTATAAAGATTTTTTGTAAAAGGGAAGAATCTGGAAAAATTATGCATATTGATTTCCAATGCTAACTGATAATCGATAACAGGTTCACCTTCTATCGTCATTTTTATTAACTCTGCTTTCTGAGAAACAAATTTTAGAGATAATGAAT
>DAIQOU010000765.1:0-1917 GCA_036787725.1 Bacteroidales bacterium | reverse complement strand
TTTCTATCCGGAAATACCGAGCTTTTTTCTCGGACAATCCACCCTTATCAAGTCTTTATCTTTACAATTCAAAATAACATCATTAACACAAAAACACTTTCTTTTTAATATTGATCTCTCCATTTTAACAAAATAATCATACAAATGTTTGGATTATTAAATCAAAACACTTTATCTTTGTCCAACAATAACGATATCAAATCAATTAAATAATAAATATATGTGTGGATTTGCAGGAGTGTTTGAAATAAAACAAAATGTGTCGGAATTGCGCACGCAAGTATTGAAAATGGCGAAGAAGATTCGCCATCGCGGTCCGGATTGGTCGGGGATGTATTGTAGCGACAAAGCCATTTTGGCCCACGAACGATTGTCCATTGTAGATATCGAATCGGGAGGGCAACCTCAATACAGTGAAGATAAAAACTTAATAATGGCAGTGAATGGGGAGATTTACAATCATAAGGAGATCAGAAACAACTATAAAGATAAATACCGTTTTCAATCCCGGTCCGATTGTGAGGTCATATTGGCTTTGTACCAAGAGAAAGGTCCGGATTTGTTTGAAGAATTAAGCGGAATCTATGCTTTTGCTCTATATGATAAAAAGAATGATTGTTATCTGATCGGACGCGACCATATGGGCATCATTCCCTTATATATGGGATGGGACCACCGGGGCCAATTTTATGTCGCCAGCGAATTAAAAGCATTGGAAGGCGTATGTTCCGAAATAAAAGAATTTCCTCGCGGAAGCTACTTATACAGTAAAGAAGGAGAAGTCAAAACATGGTATAAACGGGACTGGACAGAATACGAAAAGGTAGAAAATAACATTACCGACTTAAATCGATTGAAAAACGGACTGGAAGAGGCCGTACGAAAACAATTAATGTCGGATGTCCCTTACGGGGTACTATTATCCGGCGGGTTGGATTCCTCTCTTATTTCTGCCATTGCCAAAAAATATGCCGCCAAACGAATAGAAGACAACAGTCAAAGCGAAGCCTGGTGGCCTCAACTGCATTCTTTTGCCATCGGGTTAAAAGGAGCTCCCGATTTGACGGCAGCTCGTAAAGTGGCGGAATATATAGGTACAGTCCATCATGAAATCCATTTTACGGTGCAGGAGGCATTGGATGTATTGAGTGATGTAATTTATCATATCGAAACGTATGACGTGACCACTGTCCGCGCCTCCACTCCCATGTATTTATTGGCGCGTTTTATTAAATCGATGGGAGTAAAAATGGTCCTTTCGGGAGAAGGATCCGATGAGATCTTCGGAGGATACCTTTATTTTCATAAGGCTCCGGATAAAAAAGCATTGCATGAAGAAACCGTGCGCAAACTCGACAAACTGCATCTTTACGATTGCTTGCGAGCTAATAAATCGCTGGCAGCCTGGGGAGTGGAAGGGCGCGTTCCGTTTTTGGATAAAGAATTTTTGGATATAGCCATGAGCATGAACCCGGAAGATAAAATGTGCAGTGATCGTAAAATGGAAAAATACGTGCTTAGAAAAGCATTTGAAGATTACCTCCCCGAAAGTGTGGTTTGGAGGCAAAAAGAACAATTTTCGGACGGAGTCGGATACAACTGGATCGATACATTAAAAGAAATGGCCGATGAAAAAGTTTCGGATCAACAGATTTCTCGGGCAGAAGAACGATTTCCGATCAATCCTCCCCTATCCAAAGAAGAATACTGGTACCGCTGTTTATTCGAAGAACATTTCCCGTCTGCATCTGCGGCGCGTACGGTACCTTCGGTTCCTTCCGTGGCTTGCAGCAGTGCGGTCGCCTTGGAATGGGACGCTTCTTTCAGAAAGAAAGCGGATCCATCCGGAAGAGCAGTTAAATCGGTGCATATAGAAGCATATGATAAATAAATTGAATAATTTTACGACAAATTTCA
>DAIQOU010000248.1:0-6718 GCA_036787725.1 Bacteroidales bacterium | reverse complement strand
ACCCGGGGTTATGCACATGTTACCCCTATGCGGGGTAAGCGCTTCCAATTCGTAACCTATCCGGGAAATACCCGGACTTTTGACACATCCTCATCGTAATTATTAACATTGAAAGCCGCCAAAACGACGACAAACTTCCATTGGCATCTCCTGATCACACCAAATGTTGCCATCATCATATCTGATATCAACCAGGCACTTGCCCTCCCTACACGAAAAACCTTCCATGGTTCCACTTTCATAACCTAATGAATACCCTCCCACAATCATTTTCATTTCATAATCATTCAATAAATCTGCATGATGCGTCAAATTCAGTTTTTTTAATTTCTTCATGTTCAAATGAATTTAATGTTTTGTTGCGGAATTCTTCCGATAAGTGATCAATTTACCGTTCATTGCCCCACTACTTGACAATGATTTATTTAGTATCGATAACTAAATTCGTCCTTTTCGATTAAATTATATAATTTATCCAGATCATCTTTTTTATTCATGTCCATTTTTATGAAAGTGCCATCAGGCCATACCAATAAGACTAACGGTATTGTTTGTACAGTATATTTTTCTTTGATTTCACCTAACTTAGATGCTGCCAACAAACTTCTCCACGGAATTTGTTCTCTTTTCATCAATTCTTTCCACTCGGACACGGTTTTCTCTTCATCAATAGACACATAAGTCATATTTAACTTGTCATTTAAATCAATATATACTTTTTTCAGAATAGGAATTTGTTTATGACAAGGACTGCACCAGGATGCGGAAAAAATAATTAAGTTATATTGAGTTGTATCTGCCCTGACGGGTTCCGGTAGCAGCGTATTCCAAGACGGAAGCATACAATTTTCAAAATAAGTGGTCGTTAAATATGTATGTACTTTTTGCCCGAAGTAACCGGCCTTTTTTTCCGGAGAAAAACAATTAAAAACCTTTTCTATATCTTCTTTTGACTGGTAAAAAGTTAATGTGGATGACAATTTGGCCATTAAACTTTGAGAATCCGGGTATTTCTTCGTTAAAGATATATACTGTTGCAACTTTGATGCATAATCTTCCTCCATTCGGTAAGGAGTTCTGTCAAACATGCTGTAGCCGTAATACATGCAACTGACAGACGAGAGTAACTCCCGGTCTTCACTGTTTTTTATTATATAAATATCTTGGAATATCGTTTTAAGAGCTACTTCTTTCGTCCTTCTATTTTTATAGAGAATATCCGGATAGATATTGGTTTTAGCATATTCAAGTGTTATATGATTGGATAACCTTCGTGCGAATAAAATATTCCCTGCTCCTACAGTATCATCATTCTGTATCTCCATGAAAGCTATACTCCTTTCAATTGAGTCGTTTTGCATGGGAAATGTCAGTTGCATATTGTATATGCAGTCGTAAATACTGTCCGGATAGCAGAATGCCCATGTATAACCGTCTTTCGAATTCCCCTCAAAATACAGTTTATCCATATTTTTTTCTTTATCAACAACCATGATCTCAAGTTGTGGAGTAGAGGAATCCATTATTTTGTCGAAATGAAGCTCGAGGACATTTGTTTTCGTATTCCGGCCGAAAGATATTCCGGAACAGAGAAACATCAAAAATAGAATGAAAGGCTTAGAATAATAATTCATTGATATTAATTTAAAAGATATGAGAGGAAGGAGGATTTCTCCTCCTCCAAAAAACAATTTAGTCTTGCACGCATGCACACAATGTCTTTCCGTTAAAGCTGACAGCCTCGCAAGTGCCGGAAGTATTGTTAGAAGTAGTACAGGTTCCCGAGCAAGAGGATGATTGTGCAGGACATTTCGTATAACCATCACTACTAGTACTATACCCTCCCACAATCATTTTCATTTCATAATCATTCAATAAATCTGCATGATGCGTCAAATTCAGTTTTTTTAATTTCTTCATGTTCAAATGAATTTAATGTTTTGTTGCGGAATTCTTCCGATAAGTGATCAATTTACCGTTCATTGCCCCGCCACTTGACAATGATCTATTTAGCATCGATAACTAAATTCGTAAAGTATCTTAGATCTTCGATCTTATAATTATCCGGCAACTTATATCCGTTCACTAAAATGGTAGGAGTCGCTCGAAGCCCTGTTTTTTGTTTCCAATTTTCATGTCTGTTGAATTCGGTAAGTACTTCATCTGTATTTTTCAATCCATAAGAATGAAAGAACTTTTCCTTATCGTTTTTTCCGGTTTCGAACCATTCATCTGCTATCTTCCGCCATTCCTCGGATTTATTCAAATAAGCTGCGATCAGAAACCGGTTGCTGGAATCCAAGCTTTCTTCAAAAGAAGAGAATATATATTGAACACATATATTTTTATTTTCTGCCAATAAATTTTCAATCCGTTTGTGCATTAGAGCGCAGGGATTACAATGCGGGTTGGTGAATAGCGTAAGTAAGGTGTCGGCCTCGGTATTTCCGAATAATATCCGGGAAGTATCCCTATTGACTTCATAGCGAACTTGCTTTTTCAATAAAGCGACAAAAACCTCATCTATCGTTTTCAGACTGTTTATTTCCTGCTTTATTTGCTCCGTGTTTCCCGATTGGCTTAATCCGGAAATAAGCAGGTTGACAACCAAAATCGGGATGAAGTACAAACAGGTTGTAATCAAGAGATCCGATAAGTGAAAAGAAGGAATCGATAAATAACCGAAAATTAAATTAATAATAAACAACGCCCACAACACTCCCTGCACTATCAAGCATAAAGGGCACCATTGTCCGGCTTTGAATTTCTGATACCAAACACTCCATACGGTATAGGGCAAGGCACAAATATTTATAAGCGATAAGTAGGATATTAAATGAGGAAAAAATAAAAGCAAGGTTGTATTAGCACTAAAATAACCCAATCCGATTTCACTCCAACTGAATACTCCCAATAACTTGGCGGCATCGGATTCCAATATATTATTGCAATCGCTTTGCTTAAACAGGGAACAGATCTTATCGGCATAAACACTTTGTACTTTCATCTGTTTTTGTGCAAGTAAATAACTGATATAAATACCGATGATATTAATCAACAACAGTAAATTAAAACCCATATCGGCACGCTCCGGGTGACTCATATACAGAATCGATAACAATAGAACGGAGCAAATAAACAATCCTGCCTTTTTTAAGCGATGTATTCTTTCTTGTATTTTGTGTTTTTCATATTCCGGCTCTTGGGAAGCCCGGCCCGGTTCCGCTATAAGGACGACTCCGGTCCATGATTTGTAAAATTCTTCAAGGGAAACGGTTATCTCTTTTTCATTCCATACATATCGGATTTGTTGCGGCATTATCTTCTTCACAATGACAAAGTCGGAACCGGTGTGTGCAATGAAAGGGGCTTCCAGGTCGGATAAGCCTTCTTCTTTATTTTTTATTCGCCAGGCCGCATTCTCGACATTAAATTCCGAAAGCATCTTAGTCAATCCGAATAGGTTGTATTTATGCGGATGCTCATTGAAATATTTGTTTGAGAAGGTATTGGTATAGTTTACTCCCAATGAATCCAAAAATGAAGTAAAGATATTTTGAGGTTTGTTTTTACCGGTAATTAGTTTCATAAACCTTGTTTTTAATATTATTTCGAAAATGAGTTTTGAATCTCTTCTTTTGAACAAGCAGATATGTTGGATAATTCATCGGATGAAATTTGGTGAAAAATATCCGAGCGAAAAAGACTGTTCATATTTCTCGGGTGGCAAAGATGGAATAAAGGAACATTTACTCGATAAACGGTATACTCAAGTGCCAAAAAGCGATTGTACCGATCGAAATCATCGTTTCCCCAGCCGTAATGCTTCTCATTTTCCATGCCGGCATGTATGTATTTTTCCCTGTCAACAATTACGGCTCCCCCAACCATCGGTTGATTGTATAAGGGTTTCAGCTTATTTTTGTTTCGATATAAAACTCTGATGTCTTTTGTCTTCAAATAATATTTACGTAAAATATCGGAAGTCTCCAGGAATATACCGTTATAAGGATAAACAATATCTGCATCATTTATACGCAACTTTTCCACCGCTTTCGTAATCGCTTTTTTATCGATTACCACATCCGTATCCCACAGCGCAAGGATGGGAGTGTTTATTTCGTTGGTCAACCGGTTGAAATAGAGTGTGCGGTGAAATACGTTGTCTTTGTCTTCTATGAATTTATAGGTAACTTTTTTCGGTAATAACGATTTTAAGATTCCGCTGCAATAACCATTTATTTCGGCTACGACCACATTCGTATCGAAATAGTTGCAAAGTTTGGAAGTAACGGCCAATGTATTTTCCAAGCGTTCAATTGAATCCAACCGTACTGCGATAAGAAATGTAGTGTCTCTTAAGTCTGTTTTCATGCGTCATTATTTTATTTTTTCTTATGGTCGTATGGAACTCGTATGTAAAAAATATCATTTGTTTATGAAGTAAATCGTTGATTAACATGCTTCTTCTCATATTATTGGCTTATTCGGTCTGCAATTATATTTACGCCGCAATATCCATTTAATCCGATGTGTTTTTTCAAAAAATCACTATCGTTCGATAATTCCCAGGCTAAAGACTTTTCTATTTTTTCTTTGGCTTTCAAGTAAAATTTATCGACTTCAAGGTATTGCTTTATATCATCTTCCAATGTTAATGTGAGCAGGCATATTCCGGAAAGCCCGGTCGTGATGAAAATATTCTTATTTCGGAATTCATCGAGTAAACGGTTGAGGTCAATTTGAGAGGTTAATAACCGGCAGAACCCGGTCAGGCGTTCGTCCTGAATGTATTTGTTTATTTTACCGATACCCCATAATAAGTAAAATCTTTTTGAATCGAAGTAGGCATATTTCGATAAAACAAAAGGAATGATCTCCTCCATCATCTTTTTAATCTTATGATTACAGATGTTAAGCGGATAGATTTTGCTTAATACAAAAAAGAATAAAGGAAGAGTTGTATTAATATTAAAACGGATGCTGTTATCTTCCAACATCGATTCTGTTTTTGAATGCAGCGTGTTGACAATTTGTATTATTAACTCATTAAAAAGAATGCTTTGTTCCTTTTTTAAAGACTGTTTTCTTACAGATATATAATATAAAATCCCAATAAGACCGGTTGTATCTGCATCCGCTTTTCTAAAACAGGCTTGCTTGAAAACTTCATCATCTATATCTTTTAATATCTCATTTTCATCTCCTTGAACGTAATTATTCTTTATCAGGTAACTTATGCCTAATCCGATGCCTGCCAAGCCGTTCTCTATATCTATGGCAGAAACGGACGAAACTTCCCGGAATATTTCATCCAATAGTTTCTCTGCAATTTTATTATACTTGTTTTTATTTTCCAATCGTGCCAACCGGTAAAAATAAATACATAATCCCATCTTTCCGGAGAGGAGCCCGATAGGAAGTTTTTCATGATTTAATGAAGTTTCAATTCTGTTATTTACATCTTCTATCACCTTTTTCATTTTCATGTGCTAAAAATATCGGATAATATTTTCTTCTTTATTCGGAATCCAATATATCCATGACTTCTTTTAATCTTGTTTTAATATCAAATATGCAAGATCTTTGTTTGGCTTTCTCGGCCAGCATACTCCTCAGCTTTTTGTTCAAAATTATCTCCCGCAGTTCATTTAATATATCATCGTAATTATTTTCAACCAGACGTCCGTATTTGCCAAAATCAAGTAACTCTGAAGGCCCTGCCGTTTTAGTTGCCAAAATCGGCTTGCCCAAACAAAGAGCTTCAGCAACGACTAATGAAAAACCTTCAGCCAATGATGTTTGTACAAAAACATCAGATGCTTTGAGGTATGGATACGGATTCTTGTTGAATTTTATTAATGAGATATAACTGTTCAAAGAGAAAGTGTTTATCATTTCTTCTAATTTTGATTTTAACTCTCCTTCCCCTATTATCAGGAAATGAAAAAACAGACCTTCTTTTTTCAAATCGTTTAAAATCATGATTAATCGCTCATATGCTTTTTGACTTGCTAATCTTCCTATACTACAGAGTGTTATAGTGCCGGTCCGAGCAACTGTATATTCATTGCTCAAGCGAATAATTTTTTCCTTATCAATAAGATTGTATATTATGGTTTTCTTTACAGGTATATCTCCAAATCTGGAATTGAAACGCTCTAATGTTTCTTTTGAATTAAATAAGACTTCGTCAAATTCCAAATAACAAGACACTTCTTCATCCAAATCTTTGTAATATGATTTTGTCCAATGAAAATTGTAAAGATCCACTCTAACCCATGCGTATTTTTTTCCATTACTTTCTCTTTTTGCTATGTATTTTGTAGAAATTCCTTCTAAAAAAGCTACTTCGATATCATATTTTGTTGTATTGTATTTTTCAAAATAATCCAACGTATACCAATTTATATGGCGGGGTATTTCCTCCAGATATACTCCATACCTTGACATAACTAATAAATCAACATTGTAAATATTATAATCAATTTTTTCAAGTAAGAGCATCAATTGTTTCTCTGCACCTCCTGAATTTAAGTTTGGGATACAAAACAAAATGCTTTTTTTTGTAGAAATTAAATTTGTTTTATCTTTTATATATATAGATTGATATAAGTAGCCAATTTTTTTTCTTAAATTTTCAAAGTTGCAATTGCCATTCACATAAGATGTTATCAATTTATTTATTTCATCTGTCTTATCATTCTCTTTATCTGTA
>DAIQOU010000764.1:0-1925 GCA_036787725.1 Bacteroidales bacterium | reverse complement strand
CCCAACGGCAACTTTCGCCCGTGCCGGTCCGGAATGAAGAGTTCTCCTTTTTCACAGTCTTGAATGTCGGGGAAATAATCCTTAATAAGATTCTCTGCTATTAAAGCAGAAAACCCCATGGAATACAGATTCAACAGTCCGAAAGATTCTTTTTGATCCAATAGTCCGGAACAGGCTTCCATCAGCTCGGCAATGTGTTCTTCCAATACCCATTTTTCACCGTCCGGGCCTCGGCCGTAAGCGGGCGGGTCCATCAAAATCCCTTGATATAAATTTCCTCGCCGTACTTCTCTTTTTACAAACTTCAACGCATCTTCTACCACCCAACGAATGTTGTCCAATCCGGAAGCACTCATATTCTCGGAAGACCAGCTCACGACCTGTTTTACGGAATCTACATGTACCACTTCTGCTCCTCCGGCTTTTGCAGCCAATGAAGCGCCTCCCGTATAGGCAAACAAATTCAATACTTTATAGGGCTGTCCCGAATGTTCGCGGACCTGGTCATAAATATAATTCCAGTTCTCGGCCTGCTCGGGGAAAAGTCCGACATGTTTAAAGGCGGTTAAACCTAAGCGAAAGCGCAGGTTCATTTCTTTATACCGATAATCGATAAACCATTGTTGGGGCATACCCGGTTTTAATATCCATTCTCCCCGTTCGTTCCCTTCCGCACCCGATTTCCCGCTCGACTTCTTAAAGTATGCATCCGGTCGACTTTGCCAATCCTTTTCCGATAATGATTTTTTCCAAACGGCTTGCGGTTCGGGACGTCGTAACACGTATTTCCCGAACCGTTCCAGTTTTTCATATTGACCCGAATCGATCAACTCGTAGTCTTTCCAATGTAGGGGAGAAAGCAATTGCATTATTTGTCTTTTTTTACTTTCAAGCTGTTAAGGATGAGGTAGGCAATTAAAGCAATATACACGAAAATGGCAATTACTTCCGATCCTCGCGAAGCCAACCACTCTTCATTAACGGGATTAAATCCGCCAAAACGCAAAGCAGCGCTCACCACACCCATCAAGGCGCCTCCGGCAATAAACCCGGAAGCCAACAAGGTTCCTTTTTCCATTCGGGCAGTATTCAATGCTTTGTCTTTTGAACGGCTACTGACAAACCAACTGATGGCACCTCCGATCAATAAAGGAGTGTTTAATTCCAAGGGAATAAACATCCCCAAAGCGAAGGCCAAAGCAGGCACTTTCAGCCAAGTCAATACAACCGCCAATAAAGCGCCAATTCCGTAAAGAAGCCAGGGAGCTCCCGTTCCCGACATGAGCGGTTCGATCACGGCTGCCATTGCATTGGCTTGGGGTGCAGCCAATTGACCGCTTGTAAAACCGTACGTTTTATTTAATATCATAATCACACCACCCACCGTGGCAGCAGAAACCAGCGTCCCCAAAAACTTCCAGGCTTCTTGTTTGGCCGGGGTAGTGCCCAGCCAATATCCTATCTTCAAGTCGGTAATAAAGGCTCCCGACATGGAAAGCGCCGTACACACCACTCCTCCCATAATAAGAGCCGTAAGCATTCCTTCCGTGCCTTTTAATCCTACGGATACCAATACGACAGAAGAAAGTATCAATGTCATTAATGTCATTCCCGAAACCGGATTGGTTCCCACGATCGCAATGGCATTCGCCGCCACCGTAGTAAACAAGAAAGCAATAACAGCTACCAACACCAAACCGACAACGGCATACAACAAGTTGTGAATAATGCCGAAATAAAAGAAAACAAAAATCATTAACAGGGTAACGATACTTCCCACGACGATGAACTTCATCGGTAAGTCCCGTTGGGTCCGAAGCACCTCGGCTTGAGAAACTCCCCCTTTCCCTTTGAACTCTTTAGAGGCCAAGCCTATCGCTCCTTTGATGATACTCCAAGAACGAATAATCCCGATGATTCCGGCC
>DAIQOU010000247.1:0-6728 GCA_036787725.1 Bacteroidales bacterium | reverse complement strand
GAGCGACATAAAAAGAAAACGGAAGTACGTCCCGGCAGACATACTTCCGATTCCAAGAAAAAAATATTTCCGGTTGCTAATTTATCTATTGCTGTCTGAATCCGTACCCGTTGGTAATTCCCGAATTAAGAAGCACCTGATACGTATTGGGCAACAGATGGATGGGCGGATTCTTAGCTGCATAATCGGCATCGGAGTAACCTGCAAAAAGCTTGGTAGCATATGAATCCTCATAATTCAGCATATCGATCGCCCACGGTGTTTGCACATATCCTTCCGCTTCCAACGCCAATGCTTCGGGACTTCCGGGGGCGATGTATTCAAATAACCCTTTGATGGCTACATTCGTCATTTTTTCGCCGGCATAGGCAGGAACAATACTTCCCCAGTTATCATGCTGTCCTCTCCATCCCGGAAACAAAATCGGATCTTCTTGCTTATCGGCAGGGGTTTGAGCAGTCAATCGATAACCGTAAGTACTGCCGGCATCGACCATTTTGGTCCAAATATAAGCCGGTATCCGGTTGCCGTTTGAGAAAGCATAATAACCGTTTGCTCTTATTCCGTCAATAATGGCTTTCATTACTTTGCGGTTTTCCACAGCCGCTTGCGGCAGGATACCCGTACGGATAATATCAAAACGACGCATCCCTTCCCCACTGAATTCCAATGCACGTTCTTTGATCACGGCCTGATAGACGGATCCGCAATCGGCGATATATTGATCAAAGCCGGGATCGTTCCCGCCGGGGAAAGCACGATGATGAACCGTAGCCAGATAGGTCTTGGCATTGCCGTCCTCACCTAAGGCGGCACATACTTCGGCCAGCATCAGATACACATCCGAAATACGCAGGTAGGAAATGTTAATACCCGATGTTCCGTATGATTGAGTGTTGGGAGAAGACAACCGGTTCCAATCCCATTTGTTGGTACCCGGTCCGCAACCTTTTCCCCAAGCGCTTCGATCAAAAGATTGGATCAACTCTTGCCCTTGCCCGGTACTTCCCGTCACACAAACCGAAACATCCCGGCGCATATCATTCTTGTCAAACCATCCGTAATAAAAATGCGCTTGAATGCGATCTTGTCCGCAAGCAACACAAGGTGCTTGTCCATTACCTCCGGTCGATGGGCGTCCGATATAAGCCGGACGATCCGAACTGTAGTTGTATTCTTGAGGAATCTCATATATCGATTCGTCCGCCAGTGTTATGTTATCTCCGGCATGCATTTGTTGGAAAGTGTATTGATAAGGATTTCCGAATTCCCGATCATTGGAATCCTTCGAACGGGGATCGGTAATATGCAATACAACAGATCCCGGATTATCGACACACGCTTGAAGGTATTGTTTGGCAATGGCAAACAGTTCCCGCCAATCGGTACGTCGTCCGTAAACAGCTCCGGTCTTTTCAACACTCCAGTCTTCGAAAGAAAGAACATTTCCGGATCCGTTCACATAGAAATCGGAACCGAGATCGGTACGGCGGGTAGCATAACCACCGTTGTAGAGACACAGCCGACCGATAAGTCCTTGAACATAAGTACGGTTCATTACATCGGCACGGCTACTGCTTTCACCGGCACGATACATATGCGATTCGACTTCTATAAGACGTTGAGTATGATAATCATAGATAGCATAACGGGATTCCAATCCTTCGGCCTTTTCTCCGGCTGTCAATACGTGCGGAACATCTCCGTACCAGCGACATAACTCCCAATAACAAGTAGCTCGCAAGGCAACGGCTTGACCGTAGATATCCGATAAATTGTTAGGTTCTCCTGTCATAATTTCCTCAAAGGTATTGAGGGATTCAAAACCGGTGATCAGCGAATTGGCAATGGAAATAGTTTCATACAGCTTGGTAAATACTTCCGTTCCTTCTCCCGTATTTATATTATAATTGCTTGTTCCCCCGGGATAAAACCACTTTTGAAGAATGCCGGCACTCCCTTCATTATAGAGATCTTGGGAATCTTCAATATCGGATCCCCACACAGGATGCCAGAAAAACCCGGTAGAGTGCAGGCTGCGATTAGCCCGCAACGTTTCATAACCGTAATGTAATGCGGCACGTGCCGATTCTTCACTCGAAAAAACAAAATCACGATCTACCACACTCGGAGACGAAGTATCTAGGTAGTCTTCACATCCGGTCAGTGTCAATGCAACGATTGCCGCACAAATTATATTGAATATCTTTTTCATAATCTTTTTTTATTCATTTATTAAAAAGTAATATTGGCACCAAAAGTAAATGTACGAGCACGGGGGTATGCTCCGAAGTCCATATTGAGGGTGGGAAAAATTCTCAAGTTACTGTAGAATCCGCTTTGTCCTGTAGGAGTGGCATTGACCTCCGGATCGATACCCGAATAGCCGGTAATGGTGAATAAGTTATTTGCCGTTGCATACAATCGTATATTATCTATTTTCAAACTGTTCAATAACTTTTTAGGCAATGTGTAGCCTACCGTCAAAGTTTGCAAACGTAAATACGATCCGTCTTCCAGCCATTCGGAAGAAGTAATTCCGCTTTGATGATAAGGCAAGTGATACTTGGCACCGGCATTCAGTGCCTTCAGCTCTGCAGGATCGGTAACTGCGTAAAGATTACCTCCGGCATCCACATTATAAACCTTATATGCATCGGCCACCCAAGCGGCCCGTTGTTCGCCAATTCCATTGAATTCATGACCGGAAGCATTGATCATGGCTGCTACATTATATACTTTTCCGCCGGCTACCCAAGTGAAATTCGAAGATAAATCGAAATTCTTATAATTGAAATTCAGTTGAAAACTTCCGGTATGACTCGGCATTACCGAGCCGAGAGAAGTTGCATCATCCAAATCAACCGTACCGCTGTCGTCCACATCCCGAAACTTGGCAGCTCCGGGGAATGCCGTTTGCCCCGAAGGAAGATCAAACGGATGCATATAAGTAGCGGTAAGCGCTTTGGTAATATCCGGAATACCTTCTTTTAATATATATTGACCATTTACATAATTAAAATCGTCAACGGTATAATGTCCTTCGCTGATGAATCCGCGTACCAAACCTATTGCCTTTCCTTCTTCAAACATATAATCATTGGTGGGAACCAACGCCGACGAGCCCCAGTAAGAGGAATAAAGATATTGTTCGGCATTGGCCAGTTCATCCAGTTTGTTACGATTGTAATTGTAAATAGCGCCTATATTGAAACGAAAATCCCGAGTATTGATGATATCGGCATGCAGCGAAAGTTCAATCCCTCTGTTGGAAGTTTGCCCGAAATTTTGGAACTGATAAGAGTATCCGGTTGTATTATCTACCGGTACGGCCATCAATAAATCCTTGGTTGTATTCCAATATACTTCAATACTACCGTTAAGACGGCTGTTCAGGAATCCGAAATCAAGACCGACATTACGAGATATGGTGGTTTCCCATTTTAAGTCGGGATTGGCAAGCAAGCCGTCCGGACGATAAAACGATCCGAATTCTCCATTGATCGGTGTATGATTGCTTCCCGAACCCAGACTCGACCAGGTTTCACGCCAAAGATTGGGGTTAATGTTGTCCGCTCCCGAAGTACCGTACGAAAGACGCAGTTTCAAATTAGAAAGCCAATCTTGCGTACCCTCCATAAACGATTCTTCGGAAAGTCGCCAAGCCAGTGCGCCGGCCGGAAAATACCCCCAACGATTATTGGGTGCAAACTTGGAAGAACCGTCGGAACGGAAGGTTCCCGTAAACAAATAACGATCATTTAAGGTATAATTCAAGCGTCCGAAGAAAGAGACGGTACGGGCGGGCACCCCGATCGAATTGGTTACCGATAAAGAAGAAGTCGCGGTATGGATCAATCCCATCGTTGTTTTGTAATCGAACGTTTCGGGATATCCGCGCCCCGAGATTTGAGACGATTCCGACTCCGATTCCAATATTTCGTTACCGATCAAAACCGAAAACACATTATTCTTACCCGCATTGAAATTATAATTAAGCGTTGTTACCGAGCGCATGCTTTCGCTCAAATTACGGCTGAGGGTTGCACGCTTATCTCCGTTGGTATAACCGTTTTCGTAATAAGAGTTTTTGGAGGACCCGCGTGCAAACGACAACTCGGAACGGGCCGTAAGCCCCTCGATAATTTCCCAGGACAAAGCGGCCGATCCTCTCAGTGAACGACTGTAATTTTTGTCGGTAATATCCTTGATCAACTCTACCGGATTGTGTTTGTCGTCTATGTTGGCAACTCCGAAACTGAAACCCGAGGCGACTTCCGAATAATGGACTCCTCCCAACGGATTATCGATGGGACGATAAGTATAAGCGCCCGACACATCCGATCCTTTACCATTGGTAACGTTCTCCCGCCCGTTGGAGTTTATCTCCGTATAACGGACATCCATATCAAGATTAAGACCTTTCATCAATTGTTGCTGTAATTTCAGCGAGCCGTTCATACGGTTATAGTCCGAATTGATCTTGATCCCTTCATCATCGATGTAACCGACAGAAGCATTGATTTTTGTCTTGTCGCTCCCGCCCGAAACACTCACATAATGGCTGTGCGAAAAGGCCGAACGTAGCACATCATCCGTATAGTCGTGAGCTTTCACACCGGCATAATCGGCATAATGATTGCCGTAGTTGCTACCCAATCCGAAATACTTCTCCACCGCATCCCGGTTGGCGGTTCCTCTCGAAGCAGCATAACTCCAGTTGTGCAACACATATTCTTGCGCCGAAAGCGTTTCCAATTTTTTAGCTACGCTCTTAACTTGCACATACCCGTCGTAAGACACCTTAATACCTCCCTCTTTTCCTTTTTTGGTCGTAATGAGGATTACACCGTTTGCACCGCGTGCTCCGTAAATAGCAGTCGAGGAAGCATCTTTCAATACATCGATCGTTTCGATTTCCGATCCGGGAATATCGCTGATAGTACTGACCGGAAATCCGTCGACTACATACAACGGATCGTTCGATTGAGTAATAGATCCTCCCCCACGAACCCGAACCGAGACCGCTGCACCCGGACGCCCGTCTTGAGAAATAACATTTACCCCCGGCAAGCGACCCTGCAAGGCTTGAGCGACATTGGATACCGGATTGGCTGCTATTTCTTCTCCCTTAACCGAGGCTACCGCCCCGGTCAGGTCACGCCGTTTCACGGTTCCGTAACCGATCACTACCACTTCATCCAATATTTTAGTATCCTCATCCAATTGAATCCGGAAGGAGTTTTTACCGTCAACCGCTATATCCCGGCCCGTATAACCGATATATGAAATATGTAATATGCCATCGGGAGCTATATTCATGGTAAAATTACCGTCCATATCGGAAATTACACCATTGGAAGTTCCTTTTTCCAAAACGGTTGCGCCGATGATCGGTTCACCGGCTGCATCTCTTACCGATCCCGAGATCTTTAGCTTTTTCTTACCGGTGGAGGTCTGTTGCAGTTCCGAGCCCCCTTGTTTTTCCGATCCTACTTGAGAAAAGGCACTCCAATTCAGGTAGAACAAAGCCGCCAATATAAATAGGACTTTTTTGCTGTAAATCATAATTGATATTTTTTAGATAATACTTAATAAACTCTGTCTTAAAAGAATAATTCTATCCATTAGCTTTATATTCCGGAAAGTCCGGTCACGTTCTGTCGGAGAAGGTTACACTCCGGTTCCTGACACTCTACGGCGGGGTATCGACTCTTGTTTTATTCATGTTTTTCAATTTTTAAGGTAAAACAATGTTACTATGTTACTTCATGCAGAATTTTCTGTCCTTATGCAAAGGAGGGTAACTTTTCTCTTTTGCAAGTGTAATATGTGCTCAAATCGGTCGACTTTTTGGTTCCTGCGGGTTTATTTCCGGTAAAAAATAAATCGGACCAATTATTACACCTTATTATTAACACTGAAAGAGACTTTGGAGGAATAGGAGCGACAGAAATTACTTGATTCAGTCCCTCTTTTACGAAAAAGATTCGGCAATATCAATCTTCTTCTTTAATATTGAATATTACTTATCATAATTAAAGTGAATATATATCATAAATAAATACTACATTTGCGACCTTAACAAGAACCCTACCGAAATATCCTTTTTATGAAATATATTATTACGATTCTACTCTTTTTCCTTAATCCGGCGCTTGTTCCGGCTCAAGAAACAAAACATAAGAATCATTTTTTGGGTGGTTTTAGTGCCGGGAAGAATTTTATTCAAGATCACCCCGGCTGCGGATTTATATATGGAGGGTATGAATACATTTTAACGCCTAAAACGGAAGGATACTTCATTGCATTGGAAGGAAGAATAAAAAGCGGACTTATTTTGGGTTCAAGTTGGCTTTTGGAAACAAACCGGTTCAGATACTCGGATATGGTTTTGGGAGGAACTCTTTTACCCCGGGCTTATTTGGAAGTCTGCGATGATGGTTTTATATATATAGAAGGAGAAATCGGCACAGCTTATCATTACGCTACAGTCAAAACTTCAAGCACTTCCCGTACACAAGGCTATACCCCTCTATACGGAGTAAAAATAGGAATAAAACACAAGAACATATCCTTATGGGGAGGATATACAGGCATTGATTCCGAACGTATAATAAACAAAGCAACCTCAGTTGAGATAAAGGGAAACTTGGATGGAGAAGCCGGATTCAGTTTCTATTTTTAAACTGAAGTTTATACCTCACCCGACTTCCAATGTCCTCCTT
>DAIQOU010000763.1:0-1926 GCA_036787725.1 Bacteroidales bacterium | reverse complement strand
GAATTCTTTTTCAATATATTACACGGAAAAACTAAAATCAGGAATATGACAGCGATGTTTAACCTAAAAGAAATTACCGAACGATTCTCTTAAATATGAAACTTATTTATATTTATCACAGCGGATATGTAATTGAAACCAATTCTTTTGCCATATTGATTGATTATTATAAAGATACGCAAAGCTATACCGGATTTGTACACGACATATTGTTACCATCGGAAAAACGGTTGTATATACTTTGTTCACACTCGCATCTCGATCATTTCCGACCGGAAATTTTATCATGGAGAAAGCAAAAAGCGGATATTCGTTATATCTTTTCTCAAGATATTTTGGAAGAAGGAAAAGCAAGTAAAACAGACGCCGTTTATTTAAACAAATCGGACAGTTATACAGATGAATCTCTGACAATTACAGCATTTGGATCTACCGATTTAGGGATTTCTTTCTTAATTGAAACGGAACATAAAAAGCTGTTTCATGCCGGAGATCTGAATAACTGGCACTGGAACGAAGAATCTTCTCGGGAAGAATCACAAACTTATGAAGATAATTATTTAACAGAATTGGAAGAATTGGCTCAAACAACTCCTACATTAGACGTAGCTATGTTTCCGGTGGATCCTCGCTTGGGAAAAGATTATATGAGGGGAGCCGAGCAATTCATAAATCGAATCAAAGTAGACTTGTTTGCCCCCATGCACTTTGGAGACAATTTTTCCGCAGCATCTGCATTTCAGCCCTTCGCAGAAAAATCAGGCAGTCGTTTTGCAAATTGGAAGGAACGAGGACAATCGGTGGAGTTCTAAATTAATCAAACAATTCCATACCCTCTTTATACGTTTTATATTTGAGTTCGGACAATAATTCTTCACGCATTCTTGATGTATCTCCATAATAAGAGACCATTCCTATTTTAATAAAATCACCGGTCAACGGACTGCGTGTACCGAAAATTCGCGAGAAAAACTCAAAGCCTGCAGCAGCCGTTTTAATCATCCACACCGGCATCCGCCATGGCTTATGAAATCCTTTATAACGTGTTATATCATCCAAAAATTGCTGTAAGGTTTGCACTCCTTCGTCCCCGATATGATAAATACCGTAAACATTCTTTTTCTTTATCGCGGCCACGGCAGCCTCTACAAAATCCGGTTTGGAAATGAGATGAATAAATGTCGGTTTTTTCCATACTCCCAGCAAATAATGTTTAGCAAACCGATGAGCCGCATCAATCATTAAAATACCCTTTCCATATACCATTCCCACTCGTAACGATACCGGTTCAAATCCGTATTGTTGTCCGTATTGAAAGAGTAATTTCTCTTCTTCCAAGCGTGTTTTGGCATGCATGGACTCCGGAGTTCCTTCCAAGCTTCCTTGCGCCGGATTATCCGGTGTCGACTCTCCTTCCACATGCGGGAAACTGATCAAAATAATCCGCTTTACATTTTGCCGGACAGCCACATCCAACAAATTATGGAAATAGAATGTATTGGTTACAGGTAAAAACTTTTCCGGATTCGCTTTGAACAAAATACCGGCAAAATGGATGAGTACATCCACCCCGGAAAGCGCTTCCGATAAAGAAGTCTTGTCTTTCAGCTCTACCCTGAATACGGAAACATTCCCTTTCCCTGAAAGAGAATCGGGAAGTTCTTTTTTGTGAATCAACAAATGAAGGTTTATAGTCTTCTCCTCGGTCAACCGATCGGCCAATAAACTTCCCAAATTACCGGCAGCTCCCGTAATGCCGACTCTCAATGCATTCATCAGTTATGTTTTTTCAAAGGTAATGAAATATCACCAAACTACCCCAATTATTGGAAAATTGATTTTTTTTTATATCTTTGTAGTAATCGGGATATTTAATCTTTGCTAATATCAAAAGTTAGTTTAATTGAAATTAAACTAAACAACCTC
>DAIQOU010000762.1:0-1929 GCA_036787725.1 Bacteroidales bacterium | reverse complement strand
TATTAAATGATAAATATGAAAAAAAATATTTTAATCTTGCTTTTACTGGGATGTTCGGTAATTGCTTTTCCTCAACAAAAGATAAAACTTTCTTCTCCCGATGGTAATCTGAAATTTGAATTTCTGTTGCTGGAAGATGCTCCTTATTATCAAGTGAGCTATAAGAATAAGTTATTGATACAAAACTCTAAAATGGGGTTTGATTTTGATAGCGGAGTGTTGGCCTCAAACTTAAAATTGAATAAGGCGAAATATGCCACAATCGATGAAACCTATGAATTGGTGGTTGGAAAAACCAAGGTTGCCCGAAATCATTGCAAAGAAGTGGTGATACCGTTGGAAGAAAAAAACAAGCCGTTTCGGAAAGTAAATGTAGTTGTCAGAGCTTTTAATGACGGATTGGCGTTTCGCTATGAGTTTCCGCAACAGTCCGGTTGGAAATCTTATATAATGTATGATGAGTTGACCGGATTTAATCTCACCGGCAATCCGAAGGCGTTGGCACTTTTTTTACCGGGATATATTTCATCTCATGAAGGCTTATATACATACGAAGATTATAACAAGTTGCCCGAAAACAGATTAATGGATATGCCGGTTACATTTGTTTATCCGGACGGAATACATCTGGCTGTAACGGAAGCTGCATTGGTTGATTACGCCGGTATGTATTTGGTGAAAGAAGAGGATGTGATAAGAGGCAAATTATCTCCCAAGCTCGGGCAGGAAAAAGTAAAGGTAACGGCAGATCTTCCTCATAAGACACCTTGGAGAGTAATGTTGGTAAGTGACAGGGCCGGAGCTCTTATCGAATCCGACATACTTACTCACTTGAATGAACCCTGCAAAATAGAAGATACGTCCTGGATCCGGCCGGGAAAGACCACTTTTACATGGTGGAATGGTAATGTGGTTCCCGATACGGCTTTTTCTCCGGGGAATAATTTTCTGACCAACAAGTATTATATTGATTTTGCAGCTCGTAACGGCTTGGATTTTCATTCGATCTACGGGTATGCAGAACAACCGTGGTATACAGATGACGGTTTTAATTTTGCCATCCCGGGACCGAATGCCGATATTACCAAACCGATTGCTCCTTTGGATATGAAAATGATATGTAATTATGCAAAAAGTAAGGGAGTTGATATTCATGTTTGGGTGAATTGGAAGCCTCTGTATGATCGGTTGGATGAAGCATTTGCTCTGTTTGAGGAATGGGGAATTGTCGGTATGATGGTTGATTTCATGGATCGGGACGATCAGGAAATGATCCGGATACAGGAGGAAATCTTACAAAAAGCTGCCCGTCATCATTTATTTATTCAGTTTCACGGATCAAGTAAACCCTCAGGATTACATCGGACTTACCCGAATGAATTTACCCGGGAAGGTACCTTAAATTATGAGGTATATAAGTGGGATACAATTGTAAATGCGGATCATGATATTCGGATGCCTTTTTCCCGTTTGCTTGCCGGTGCTGCCGATTATCATCTGGGAGGTTTCAGATCCGTTCCGAGATCGGAGTTCAAAATTCAATATACCCGTCCGCTCGTAACGAGTACCCGTTGTCATATGTTGGCTATGTATGTGGTGTTGGAGAGTTATCTGGGAATGGTTTGTGATATTCCGCAAGCATATGAAGGACAACCGGGCTTCGACTTTTTGTGTCGGGTACCCACAAGCTGGGATGAAACGAAAGTTCCTCATGCCTTAATTGATGAATATGTTACCGTTGTTCGACGTAAAGGGGATGAATGGTATGTAGGTTCGCTTACAAACAGCAAGGCAAGAACGTTGGACCTTTCGTTGGATTTTTTAGAAAAAGGAACCTATACTGCTGAAATATATACAGATGCTCCCGGAACGGATCCGAATCTTTTGATAAAACAAGTAAAAGAAGTAACGGCAAAAGAAATCATCCCA
>DAIQOU010000761.1:0-1934 GCA_036787725.1 Bacteroidales bacterium | reverse complement strand
TATTCTATTATGAGGTTATTCTTTAAATCAAAAAAACGGTATTTACTCCTCTGTACGGCAATGATGTTGCTTTTTTGCACTCAATCGGTATTTGCTCAACGAATCACCATTACCGGTACGGTGAAAGAAGCTGACGGCATGGAAATTCCGGGGGTTAACATTGTGGAAAAAGGAACTTCCAACGGAACGGTCACCGACGAATCCGGTAATTTCTCCATCCTTGTTACGAATGCGAATTCAACCTTGGTTTTTTCTTTTTTAGGATTTCATACGCAAGAAATCCCTTTAAAAGGTCAAACCCGTCTCGAAATTACGATGGGTGAAGACGTTCAAATGCTCAATGAAGTGGTTGTGGTCGGTTATGGAACGATGGATAAAAAAGAACTCACTTCTGCCATTTCCCACATTTCAAGTGAAAACTTCCTGAATGTTAACTCCATTGATCCGGCCATGCAGATACAAGGAAAAGTTTCGGGGGTTTCTATTACCAATACCGAGAGCGGAGATCCCAATTCGGGAGCAAGTATACAGGTACGCGGGATTTCTTCCCGAAACGCGGGATTGGGACCGCTGATTGTGATCGACGGAGTACCGGGCGGAAATTTACATAACATTAATCCCAACGACATTGCTTCTATTGATGTATTGAAAGATGGAGCCGCATCCGCTATTTACGGTACGAGAGGAAGCAACGGAGTAATCTTGGTTACGACCAAAAGAGGATCGACCGATGGAAAAGTAAGGACCGAGTACAACGGATATGTATCCTTCGACATAGCCCATGAAGATTTAAAAGTCCTGAGTGCCGATGAGTTCCGTAAGTACAAAGTAGCATCCGGAATGGCAACAGATTACGGAGCCAATGTGGACTGGATGAAAGAAATCACCCGTACCGGATTTGCTCACAAACACAGTTTGACCATTTCGGGAGGAACCATGAAAAGCAACTATCGATTGACGGTAGATGCTAAAGATGCACAAGGAATCGATTTACGATCCGATCGTTTAGACTACGGAGCACGCTTGGGATTTGATCATACAATCAACAGCGGCCTACTTAAATTCTCGGGAAACATAACTCCTCGTGTCGTAAAAAGAAACCACTCCGATAAAGATGTTTTCAAACAAGCACTAACTGCTAATCCCACCGTACCGGTAAAAGATGCCGAAGATCCGACCGGTAAAAGATATACTCATTTTACCGGAGACGGAATGTGGAATCCCGTAGACAGATTGAAAACAGAAAAAAAATACACGGAACACAAAAACCTGGAATGGGACCTGACTGCTAAACTCAACTTATTGCCTCTGTTAGCAAAAGGGGGCTATTCGGAACATCTGCTGACAACACAGGTTACCATTGCTCAACAATTCAACGACGAACATTATTACGAATTCAGGCCTTCCTACAGTACAGTGTCCGCAAACTTCAATACAGGCACCAAAACGGGCGACGGGGAAGCAAAACAGGAATATAAGAAATTCAGAAACGAATCCATTGAATGGTTGGCTAATTATAATTTAGAAAAGAATAATCACAACTTAGGGATAATGGGAGGATATTCCTATCAACAGTTTATGAAATACGGGTTTCTTGCCGAGAATAAAAGGTTCACTTCCGATGCTTTAACTTGGGATAAATTGGACGACGGAAGTTATATGAAAGAAGACGGAAGAAACGGAATGGACTCTCATCGCAACAGTTCCAAACTGATTGCATTCTTCGGTCGGGCTACTTACAACTATATGCAACGTTACCTGATGACCGCTTCGTTGCGTTACGAAGGCTCCTCCAAATTCGGAAAGAATAATAAGTGGGGATATTTTCCTGCCGTTTCGGCCGGTTGGCGTATGAGCGATGAGTCCTTTATGAAAGGGATCGGATGGCTGGATGACTTAAAAGTCCGGGCCGACTTGGGTATCACGGGAAATCA
>DAIQOU010000013.1:8236-23699 GCA_036787725.1 Bacteroidales bacterium | reverse complement strand
TTTATCAAATAATACTTATCTAAAATGAAAAAAGCAGTAAATTATTTATTTATTCTATTTAGTTGTGTCATTTTATTTGCCGGTTGCGACGATTACGATGACGGATTTTTAAAAGAAGAAATTGAGAAAATTAAAGCGGAGCTGGCCTCACTCAAAAAACAGCTTACATCGTTGGAAACCGTCGTGGATGCTTTCGATAAGGGAAAAGTAATAACTGCTGTTGAAAAATTAGAGGAAAATAAAGGCCATAAGATCACATTTAATGACGGTACTTCTATTGAAGTGGTGAATGGAGCCGGGATCCCGGTAGTGGGAATTAAAGAGTCGGAGGGTGTTTATTACTGGACCGTAACAACGAATGGAAACACGGAGTTTCTGACCGATAAAAACGATAATAAATTACCTGTTTCCGGTAAAGAAGGAGAATCGCCTCAAATGGCTATTGACGCGGAAGGTTATTGGACCGTAAACAATGAGCGTATTAAAGATGCAAACGGTAATTTGGTTAAAGCGAAAGGGGATTCTTTCTTTAAGGAAATCATTAGTGATGAAACTTCGGTAACATTTATTTTGACGGATGATACATCCATTATCATACCTAAATCGCAAGGTACATACCTGATATTTGAAAGTGAAGACGGAAATCCCTCATTTGTCTTTAATCCCGGTCAGGCACAACGATTAAGAATTAAATTTGCCAATATCCAATCCATGGAGATTATCTCCAAGCCGGAAGGATGGACTGCCAATATCCATATTCCCGATAAGTATGTCAACGTGGTAGCTCCCAAAGAAGGGTATGGCATAGGAGAAATCAAATTGCAGGGGATAGACAAAAACGGATTGACATTTTTGGCTATAGCAAAAGTGAGTATTGCAGGTAACGGGTTTTCTGCAATTGACGGCGTTTTTATTTTGAATGAGGGAAATATGACAACCGAGAACGGTTCTTTGATATATATTTCTCCGGACGGACAACTGTACGATCGTGTTTATAGCAGTGCTAACGGCACTGAACTGGGGAATGTAACACAAGATTTGTTTATTAATAATGATAAGATGTATATTATTTCTCAGAATGGAAGAAAAAATCCGATGGGAACCGGATTTGAGAATGATGGCATGTTGGTGGTCACCAATGTGGGAACAATGAAAAAAGAAGCATCATATAGTGATGAAATTTCCGACTTGAGCTGGCCGACACATGTCGCGGTTCTGAATGATGAGAATATTTTTATCCGAGATAATAATGGAGTTCATTTATTTAATAGCATCACCAAAGAACTGAGTTTAATTGCCGAAACTAAAGGAGCAAATAAAAACAGAATGGCTGTGGTTGGCAGTAAAGTATTTGTACCGGCCGGTAAAAAAATAATTGTATTGGAAGGAAATAAAAAGGAGATATCTCATACCATTGAAATGGATGCTTCTATCAGCGGGATTGTAAAGTCTAAAGATGGTCATCTATGGGTATCTACTACCGGGACTCCTCACAAAATTTCAAAAATAAACAGTCAAACTTATTCCATTATAAAAGCGAATGATATAACGGAAGGAAAAGTCAGTTCGGGTGCAGCGGCTACACCGGGCATTACGGCCAAAGGAGATACGCTTTATTACAGCGGAGCTTCAACAAAGATATACCGCCATGTTTTCAGTACGGGAGAATCCAAATTAATGGTTGATGCCAAGTCATTTGTGGATAATGCGAACATTGTTTATAATAATATTGCTGTACATCCGCGAACCGGAAAGGTATATTTAAATACGATAAAAGCATTCGGATGGGATTTTCTTATTAATAACATAAGCGTATTTGATTTGGAAAGTGCAACGCCGAATTTGTATAATAATTATCAAAATTATACCCATTTTCCTGCAGGAATATTTTTCCCTGCCGATTTTTAATGAGGTGGTTTCGGGTAGGGAAGGAATGCAACCGGGAAAGTCTCGCTTTAGGATTGAAATTGCTTCCGAAAGAAGTCCGACAGTTTAAAATAAAATAACTTTTTTCTTCTCCATTTTGGGTCGTTATTATTTGAAAATAAGTACATTTGATGAATGTATTTTCCTTTGTCCAAAATAAGATTATATATCCGGAAGTACTTCCGGATTAAATAGAAAGTACCTCCGGATCAATCGGGAGGTACTTTCCAATAAAGTGGCAAGTACTTCCTACTCCTAAATTACTGCGATACGAATAGTAAATTGTTGCGACTGCAACTTTAAGTTTATGCGGCGGAGAACTTAATCCGATTCGCCCGGGAAAATTCCGCAAAGTCCTATCAAACCTTGAAATTCGTATTTTTTTTCTTTTCTAATTCTGCTTCGGAAGATCTTCGAATACATACAAGGATATTTTTTCATGTTTTATAACATGTTTTTTTATTTTTACTAAAACGTTTAATCTGATACTTTTGCAACGAAATTAGGAGAATTGTGGTGCTTGTTGATGAATATAAGCGGCGAATTGACATTATTTCAAGCAACTATAAAGCCGGTTTTTATGGCGATCTGATGAGTATCGCTCTTTTTTTGAATAAAAACGGGTGCGCACACAATTTGTTTTGGACATTCAAATACACCTATTAAAAATTACAATATGAATACTGTTAAATCAAGTACCGGATTACGAGGTATTGTTCCTCCCATGATTACTCCTTTGTTGGATATGAATACCTTGGATCGGCAAGGAGTGGAAAATCTTGTTCAACATATGATGTCGGGTGGAGTAAGCGGTATTTTTATTTTGGGAACTACCGGAGAGGCTCAACATCTCAGCATGAATATTCGGATGGAATTGATCCGGGCAACAGGAGAAGCCACGAGAGGTAAATTACCGTTATTGGTCGGTATTACGGATACTTCCATTTATGAGAGCCTTCATTTGGCAAACGTGGCGGCCGAATGCGGTGCCGCAGCGGTGGTTGCTGCTCCTCCTTATTATTTTGCTCCGGGTCAGCCGGAATTGATTGAATATTATGAAGCGTTGGCAGACCAATCTCCATTGCCGCTTTATTTATATAATATGCCTTCTCATACGAAAGTAATGATCGAGCCGGATACGGTTTATCAATTGGCTAAACATCCCAATATCGTAGGATTGAAAGACAGTTCGGCCAATGCGGTATATTTTCATAAATTATTACATTTGATGGAGGATTCTCCCGAGTTTGCTTTGTTTGTCGGACCGGAAGAAATGATGGCTTCCGTGGTGTTGATGGGAGCTCATGGAGGTGTTTCGGGAGGGGCTAACCTTTATCCCCGGATTTTTGTAGAGTTGTATAATGCAGCTGCTGCAGGAGAGTTGAGTGAGGTAAGACGGTTGCAATCGAAAATGATGTGCGTGGGTAAAGAACTGTATAATATCGGGCGTTTTGGCTCCGGGTATATTAAAGGATTGAAAACAGCATTGTCTCTGAAAGGGATTTGTAATGATTATTTGCCTCAACCGTTCAATTCATTCCGCCAAGCGGAGCGCGAAAAGGTGATATTGGCAGTGGAAAAATTAGATAAGTTACTTTCGTAAGATGTGGAAGGATATGAAGAGGTATGTTTTATTCGGAATATTGATCTGTTTTTTTTCGTACTCCCGAGCGGAACGATTAAATATAAAAGACGTTGGAGGTAAAAGTGACGGTAAAACGTCCAATACGAAGATTATTAAGGATGCTGTTGACCGGTTGTCTGCCGGAGGAGGTGGAACATTGTTCTTCCCGGCAGGGACTTACCTCACCGGTCCGATTGTATTAAAGAGCAATATAACGGTTGATATTGAGGCCGGAGCCACGATTCTTTTTTCGGATGATTTTTCGGAATATGTTCCATTTGTGGAAATGCGTTATGAAGGAGTGGTAATGAAAAGTTTTTCCCCTATGTTTTATGCCTGTGAACAAGAGAATATAACCATCAAAGGTGAGGGAAAAATCGATGGAAACGGAAAGCGGTGGTGGTATGCTGTTTTTACCATTGAAGGCGCCCATAAGGATGAGGTTTTCAGAAAAGAGATTGAAGAGTATCGTTTGTTGTGGGAAAAGGAAAATCCCGGTTTTACGATTGAAGAACAATCGGATTGGAAACGGACGTTGAATAAACGGTTTTTTCGAGCTCCTCTGATGCAGCCTTATAAGTGCAAGAACTTCCGGGTGGAAGGAGTTACGATTGTTAATTCTCCATTTTGGACCATCAATCCCGAATTTTGTGAGAATGTGCAAGTTCACGGGATAACTATTAATAACCCCGATGCTCCCAATACAGACGGTATTAATCCTTCTTCATGTAAGAATGTGATCATTTCCGATTGCCGGATTACGGTGGGGGATGATTGTATTACGATTAAGTCGGGACGGGATTTGCAGGGAAGACAGTATGCAACTCCTTGCGAAAATATAACCATCACCAATTGCGTCATGTTGGCTGGCCACGGAGGAGTCGTGATCGGCAGTGAAATGTCCGGGGATGTTCGTAAAGTAACTATTTCGAATTGCGTGTTTGATGGTACGGATCGGGGAATACGTTTGAAATCGACTCGCGGAAGAGGGGGGATCGTAGAAGAAATACGGGTAAATAACATTGTAATGAAAAATATTCAGAAAGAAGCCATTACGTTTAATCTCTTTTATTCGAATGTGCCTGCCGAACCGTTCTCCGAGCGTACTCCCGTATTTAGAAATATTCATATTGCTAATCTTACGGGGTCGGAAGTGAATACGGCCTGTACGGTACTGGGCATTGAAGAAGCTCCTATTTCCGATATTACCTTTTCGAATATAAATATCGATGCCAAATCCGGTTTTCAATTGAATAAAACCCGGAATGTTACATTTGATAATGTGTGCGTAAACACTGAATTGGGAGCCGCTTTTAAAATAAGCGAATCGCAAAATATATATATAAATAATATTCGAACAACCAAGCCGTTATCAGATAAATCGTTGATAGAAGCAACAGATGTAAAGGAAGTATTCATCAGCGGATGTTTTCCCGAAAAAGGGAGTAAGTCTTTTTTAACGTTGGACGGAAGCAAAACCGATGTAATTATTTTAATGAATAATTATTTGAAGAGACTGCCCCTTCCTGTCGAGAAATCGAAAGGATTGAATCCCAATGCACGGATCGAAGAAAAATAATGGAATAAAAGTGAGTATATTTTGCAAAAAAGATCATCTTTATTATAGTATGAAGAAATTAATATTATTTATAGGATTGATGGTCGGAGGAATGTCCGGCTTTTCCCAAACGGCGGACGAACAATATGCCCGTTCTCTGTTGGATGTGTTAAATGATATCGAAACCCAATTCGGTATTAAGCTTAAGTATGATAATAAGATGATTGAGGGAAAAATCCTGCCGTATGCCGATTGGAGAATTCGTCCGTGGAGTGCGGAAGAATCATTAAAAGCTGTGCTGGCTCCTTTTGATTATACTTTTGTTCCGGATAATGGCAAATATAAAATCAAATCGTTTGAATATGCCCGTACCAATGCCGCGGAAGGAAAAAAATTCCTTACTTATTTGGAACAATTGTATGTTGATAAAACCGGGTGGGAAAAACGGAAAGAAGAGTTAAAACCGTGTTTCATGGAGGCACTTCGATTATCTCCTTTGCCGTCTAAACCGTCTTCCGAAGTAATTCTTACAAAGAAAAGAAAATACGACGGATATACTGTAGAAAATTTTGCTATAGAAACATTGCCCGGGATATATGTTTGCGGCTCCCTGTATAAACCGGTACGAATGAAGGGAAAGTGCCCTGTAATGCTTAATCCGAACGGACATTTCGGGGGAGGCCGTTATCGGGAAAGCCAGCAAATCCGTTGTGCCATGCAAGCGCGCATGGGAATAATTTCGGTAAGCTGGGATTTGTTTGCTTGGGGAGAAAGCTTGTTGCAATTTGACGGAACATTGCATCGGTTAAGTGCTGCTCAAACCATTCAAACATTGAATGCCATCCGAATATTGGATTATTTGCTTACGTTGAAAGAGGCTGATCCCGAACGGGTAGGAGTGACCGGCGGATCGGGAGGTGGCAGCCTTACCATGTTGATGGCGGCTGTAGATGATCGGATCAAATTGAGTATACCGGTGGTTATGTTGTCTTCGCATTTTTCCGGAGGATGTCCTTGCGAAAGCGGAATGCCTACTCATTTATGCGGCAACCGAACCAATAATGCGGAGGTAGCCGGTATGTTCGCTCCCGGCCCTCAGCTGGTGTTGTCGGACGGAAAAGATTGGACAAGTACGGTTCCGGAATTGGAATTTCCTTTTTTGAAACGGACTTACGGATTCTATAATGCCGGCGATCGGGTAGAGAATGAGCATTTCCCGACAGAAGGACATGATTACGGACCTTCCAAAAGGAAAGCGATGTATCGGTTTGTTGCCAAGTATTTTAATCTTGATTTGAGTAAAGTAACGGATGAAAAGGGTGATTTCCGGGAAGATCGGGTTACTGTCGAGAAAGAACCGCAAATGTATGTTTTCGGACCCGCCGGAGAAAAACTGCCGAAGAATGCGATTAAAGGGAAAGAGGCATTGTTTGAAGTATTGAACCGGGTCGGGATTCGTTGAATACGACCGGATATTCTTTCTGCTTTTGCCAAGCTGAAGCATGTTTCATTTCGGAACTCGGCCCGGGAATTTAGATTGAGATGCCGGAAAAATGCCGAATACATATGGATAGACACCGCTTTTGCATCAAGGCAAAAGAAAGATATATAATTATTTATTACCAAATATGAATAGAAAAACACATTTCATCTTTATTCTTTTATGTCTGTTTACCGGCCGGATTTCAGCCGGAGAAGAATTAAAGTTATGGTATAATAAACCGGCATCGGATTGGAACGAAGCCTTGCCTTTAGGCAACGGCCGGCTGGGAGCGATGGTATTTGGCGGACCGGCCATTGAACAATTGCAATTGAATGAAGAAACCATTTGGGCCGGATCACCCAACAGCAACGCCCATCCGTTGGAGGAAGGCATATTGCAAAAGGTTCGCAACCTGATTTTCGAGGGAAAATATGTAGAAGCTGAAAACCTGGCTACAAAAAAAATCATGTCGCAAACCAATCACGGGATGCCGTATCAAACGTTGGGAGATTTGTTCATTGCTTTTCCCGGACATGCCGGATACACCGATTATTATCGGGAGTTGGATATTGAAAATGCAGTGGCAAGCGTAAGGTATAAGGTGAATGGAATAACTTATCACCGGGAGATGTTCTCTTCTTTTACAGACCAAGCCATAATCGTAAGATTTACTGCGGACCGCCCGGGAAGTATTACCTGCAACGTGATGCTTGCTTCTCCGCAGGAAAAACCGGAAAGACGGATCGAAGATAATACATTAGTATTCTCGGCGATTACGCCCGCTCATGAAAAACAGAGCGGAAAGGTCCGGTTTGATACCCGGATAAAACCGATGGTGAAAGGGGGAAGTCAAGTGGTTAACGATAATATTATTTCGGTAGAAAAGGCAGATGAGTTGATTTTATATATTACTGTGGGCACTAATTTTATTCGTTATAATGATGTATCGGGAGATCCGGCGCAGAAATGTAAGGAGTACATGGATCGGGCCTATGGAAAAGAGTATGGTACTGCTCGTAATGAACATTCCGCCTTTTTCCGTAAATATATGGATCGGGTGACGTTGGACTTAGGAACTGCAGAAGCGGCTGATTTTCCTACCGATCAACGAATCCGTGCATTTGGATCCGCTTTTGATCCCGGACTTGCAGCTTTGTATTTCCAATTCGGACGTTATTTATTAATATCTTCCTCCATGCCGGGTACTCAACCGGCTAATTTACAAGGAATCTGGAATGATCGGTTCTTACCTTCCTGGGACAGTAAATATACTTGCAACATCAATGTGGAAATGAATTACTGGCCGGCTGAGGTGACTAACCTGAGTGAAATGCATGAGCCGATGTTGCAGATGGTAAGGGAAGTGGCCGAGACAGGAACTCAAACAGCTCGTATCATGTATAATGTCCGCGGATGGGTGTTGCATCATAATACGGATATTTGGCGAATTACCGGACCGGTCGATCGGGCTGCTTCCGGTATGTGGCCTGCCGGAGGGGCTTGGGTCTGTCAACATTTGTGGTACCGGTATTTATATACGGGAGATAAAACTTATTTGAAGTCAATCTACCCGGTATTGAAAGAGGCTGCGTTATTTTTCAATGATTTTTTGATTGAAGAACCGGAGCACGGTTGGTTGGTAGTTTCTCCTTCCAACTCCCCGGAGAATACTCATGCCGGAAGCGGGAAAAAAGCGACCATTACAGCCGGAGCAACGATGGATAACCAATTGGTTTTTGATTTGTTTTCCCGGGTGATCGATGCTTCCGAAATACTGCATACGGATGCGGAATTGGCAGATACATTGCGGAAGAAAAGAGATCGTTTGCCCCCGATGCAGATCGGGCAATACAATCAGCTGCAGGAATGGATGCATGATTGGGATTTGCCGGAAGATAAACACCGTCATGTATCTCATCTGTACGGGTTGTATCCCGGGAATCAAATATCTCCTTTTCGCACTCCCTTATTGTGTGAAGCCGCTAAAAATTCGTTGATATACAGAGGAGATCCGTCTACGGGTTGGTCCATGGGCTGGAAGGTTTGTTTGTGGGCCCGTTTGCTGGATGGCGATCATGCTTATAAATTATTAACAAACCAGCTGGATCTCGTAACCAATGAAAAAAAGAAAGGCGGAACCTACAGCAATATGTTTGATGCACATCCTCCTTTTCAAATTGACGGGAATTTCGGGTGTACCGCCGGTATTGCCGAAATGCTGATGCAAAGCCACGACGGATTTATTCACTTGCTTCCGGCATTGCCTTCGGTATGGAAAAACGGAAAAGTAAAAGGACTGGTGGCGAGAGGCGGTTTTGTGATTGATTTGGAATGGGAGAACGGCCGGCCGGCCGAACTGGTTGTTTATTCCCGCTATGGGGGAAATTGCCGCTTAGGTGTTAAAAATACATTGAAAGGAAACGGACTCAAAAAGGCAAAAGGAGAGAATGCCAACCGTCTTTATGCTGTTCCTCGAATCAAGGAGCCGCTTGTATCTCCTAAAGCCGGTTTGAAAGCCGACCAACCGGAACGCTTGTATTTATATGATCTGCAAACGGAACCGGGAAAGACTTACCGCTTCACATGGTAGAAGTGGACAATACTGTATTATAGAATACAAACTCTACTGAAATAAAATAATAAGATATGATTAAACGGTTGTTATTATTCTTTTTTGTGATTGGAATAAGCTCATGGGCAGTTGCGCAGCGAAAATCGAATCCGATAGAAATTCCTTGGGAAAACGGGAAACTGAAAGTTAGTGATAATCATAGTTTTCTCCAACATGAAAACGGTAACCCTTTTTTCTGGCTGGGAGAAACAGCATGGCTATTGCCTTCCCGTTCCAACCGGGATGAAGTGGATTTCTTTATGAATGAAACGGCAAAGAACGGATATAATGTATTGCAAATATCCGTATTGCATACTGTGCCCGCCATGAATGTGTACGGACATTGGGCATTACCGAACGGCTTTGATTTTAAGGATGTAGATAAGAAGGGCGAATACAATTATTGGCAACATGTGGACTATATTGTGGAACGAGCTCAAAAGAAGGGGATTTACATCGGAATGGTATGTGTATGGGGGACTCCCGTACAGGATAAACAACTTTCGGTAAAAGAGGCAAAAGCTTACGGCGCTTTTCTGGCTCAACGGTATAAGAAATATCCGAATATTATCTGGCTCATTGGCGGAGATATCCGGGGGGATGTGGAGCCGGAGGTGTGGGAAGCCCTGGCGACCGCGATCCGTGCCGAAGACCCGGATCATCTGATGACCTTTCATCCCCGTGGCAGAACCATGTCCGCTACGTGGTTTAATGACCGTCCGTGGTTGGATTTCAATATGTTTCAGTCGGGACATCGTCGCTACGGACAACGTTTTGGAGATGGAGATTATCCGATAGAGGAAAATACGGAAGAAGATAATTGGCGTTTTGCAGAACGAAGCCGGGCTTTTACTCCCCTAAAACCGGTATTGGATGGAGAACCGTCTTATGAGGATATTCCGCATGGATTGCATGATTCCGGAGAACGGTACTGGCAGGCGGAAGATGTACGGCGCTATGCTTATTGGTCTGTTTTTGCGGGATCTTTCGGACATACTTACGGACATAATTCCACCATGCAAATGCTCCGTCCGGGCTATTTGGCTTCTTTCGGAGCTAAAAAGCCGTGGTGGGAAGCGCTGCACGACCCCGGGTGTCAACAGATGAAGTATTTGAAAAAGCTGATATTGGCTTTCCCCTTCTTCGAACGTATACCGGATCAACGGGTCATTTCCAATGCAAACGGTTCTCAGTATGAACGTGTAATTGCTACCCGGGGAAATGATTATATCCTGGTTTATAATTATACCAATCGATTGACGGAAATCGACATGACTCTTATTTCCGGAAATGAGAAAAAAGCTTGGTGGTACAGCCCCGTGGACGGTTCTCTTGAATACATCGGGAAATTTGATAACGGAAAACAAACGTTTATTCATGATTCGGGATACCGGCCGGGCAATGATTGGGTACTGATTGTTACGGATGCAAGTAAAAATTATACGACTGTTTTGGAATGAAAAAGTTAGTAAGTGTATTTCTTGTTTTATGGGTAGCCTTACATGCCGGAGCTGTAAGCGTAGACCGGCTCCGGTGTGAAGGATTGACCGATCCGGAAGGAATCGATGTGGTCTATCCCCGATTCAGTTGGATGATAAACTCCGATCAACGAAATGTATTGCAAACGGGCTATCGGATATTGGTCGCTTCTGCTGCGGAGGTATTGAAGGAAGGAAAAGGAGATTTGTGGGATTCGGGAAAGATAACCGATCCGTCTTCTGTTTTTGTTTCGTATGGGGGGAAACCGCTTGGTTCCAAGATGGAGGTTTGGTGGAAAGTAAAAGTGTTTACCGATAAGGGGGAGTCCGAATGGAGTAAACCGGCCCGATTCAGTATGGGTTTATTGAATTTATCTGATTGGTCCGCCCAATGGATCGGGATGGATCAAGCTTTCCCTTGGGATGACGAATCCATGCATTCCCGGCTTTCCGCTCGCTATTTCCGTAAAGAATTTTCGGGGATGAAGCCGATTAAAAGAGCAATGGCTTACCTGGCCGGATTGGGAGTATATGAATTATATGTGAATGGAGAAAAAATAGGAAATCAAGTATTGGCTCCCGTTCCTACCGATTATACCAAATCCGTAAAGTATAATGTATTGGATGTTACTTCGCATATTAAGAAAGGAAAAAACGCTATTGGAGTTATTTTAGGGAACGGTCGTTTTTACAATATGCGCCAAAAGACAAAACCGCATAAAATAAAGACTTTCGGTTATCCGAAGTTGCTTTTTCAATTGGAACTGGAATATACGGACGGAACCAAACAAACGGTAGTGAGCGACGGTTCGTGGAGAATGACTGCCGACGGTCCGATTCGAAGCAATAATGAGTTTGATGGGGAAGAATACGATGCCAATAAGGAATTGGGAAACTGGTCTTCTCCCGGGTATAATCCGGGAAAATGGCAGAAAGTCCGTCTGACGGAAGCGCCCGCAGGAATATTATCTGCTCCAATGACAGAGAATATGATTGTTCATGAGTCGATTAAACCGATCGGAATAAAACACTTGGCAGCCGATACTTTCATCTTGGATATGGGACAAAATATGGTGGGTTGGCTTCGGTTGAAAGTGCAAGGATCGAAAGGAGACCGGGTCTCTTTACGGTTTGCCGAGACATTGGACGAAGCCGGACGATTGAAACGATTGAATTTGAGAAGTGCTAAAGCCAATGATATTTATACATTGAAAGGAGAAGGTGTGGAAGAGTGGGAACCGCGGTTTGTGTATCATGGTTTTCGTTATGTAGAAGTAACCGGATTTCCCGGTACGCCGACAACGGATGACTTTTCAGGTAAAGTAGTGTATGATGATATGGAAACCATCGGATCTTTTGAATCTTCCAATTCCTTGTTGAATAAGATTTATCGGAATGCGTATTGGGGGATTCGGGGGAATTATAAAGGAATGCCTGTTGATTGTCCTCAACGCGATGAAAGACAACCGTGGCTGGGAGACCGTTCTACCGGCTGTAGCGGAGAAAGTTTTATTTTTAATAACAGAAACTTATACGCCAAGTGGTTGGATGATATTCGAGAATCTCAAACTCCGGAAGGACAATTATCGGATATCGCTCCTCCTTTTTATATGACTTATTACAGTGATAACATGACTTGGCCGGGTACTTATCTATTAGTCGCCGATATGCTGTTGACCCGGTTTGGAGACAGCGCTTCGGTTCGTAAGCATTATCCTTATATGAAGAAGTGGTTGAACTATATGCGGGAGAAATACATGACTTCCGATTATATTGTCACAAAGGATAAGTATGGGGATTGGTGCGTGCCGCCGGAATCCAAGGAATTGATTCATTCGCAAGATCCCGCAAGGAAAACGGACGGGCAACTGATTGCGACGGCTTATTATTTTAAGTTTATGGAAATGATCCGGCGATTTGCCGGGATAGCAGGACATCCGGAGGATATACCCGCATATTCGGAGTTGGCTCAAAAGATAAAAGGGGCTTTCAACAGAACGTTTTATCATTCCGAAACCGGACAATACAGCAATCATACCGTTACGGCCAATTTATTACCGTTGGCATTCGGAATGGTGGAAAAGGTGAATGAGGACCGGGTGTATCAAAACATGCTGGACAGAATTGTTCGTTCCGATAAATTGCATTTAAGTACAGGCGTAATCGGTACGCAATGGTTGATGAGGGAATTGACCAAGCGGGGAAATGCAGACGTTGCCTATACGATTGCTTCTCAAAAAGATTATCCGGGATGGGGGTATATGGCAGAGCAAGGTGCTACTACTATTTGGGAACTTTGGAACGGAGATACGGCAAGCCCGAAAATGAACTCCCATAATCATGTAATGTTGTTGGGAGACCTCCTTATTTGGATGAATGAAGATTTGGCGGGAATAAAATCCCATCCGAATCGCCCCGGGTTTAAGTGGCTTTGGATGAAACCTCACCCGACGGAAGACCTGACTTTTGTAAATGCTTCTTACCGGACTTCGTACGGAGAGGTAAAAAGCAATTGGGAACTGAAGAACGGAATCTTCACATGGAAAGTAACCGTTCCTCCCAATTGTCGGGCCAATTTATTGGTCCCGGTCGCATCCGTGGAAGATATCACCGAGAACGGATCCCCGGTGAAGGAAGTGGAAGGATTGAAATATGTAAGAAAAGAGGAAGGAAGAATTAATATAGAGATCGGCTCGGGAAGCTATACCTTTGTTTGTCGGTATGGGGAAGCCCAAAATCGTTGGAAAGAAGGAGTACTGACCCAAGAGTTTATTTGCGAAAAACCTTCTTTCCCCGAAAGTCACGCGGCAACCATTGCCGAAACAAAGGAAGGACATCTGATTGCTTCCTGGTTTGGAGGAACAAAAGAACGAAATCCGGATGTTTGTATTTGGGTAAGCCGTTTAATCAATGGTAAATGGACGGATCCTCAGAATGTGGCAAACGGAATTGTCAACGATACGTTGAGGTATGCTTGTTGGAATCCGGTATTGTATCAAGTGCCGAACGGTGAATTGCAGTTGTATTACAAGGTAGGACCGAATGTGGCCGGATGGAAAGGGAAAAAGATTGTTTCCCGGGATGGCGGATTTACCTGGTCGGATCCCGAAGAGTTGCCGGAAGGGTTCTTGGGACCGGTGAAGAATAAACCGGTATTGCTTAAGAACGGAACTTTAATCGCTCCTTCGAGTACGGAAGGAGACGGTTGGAAGGTTCATTTCGAAACTACCCGCGATTTCGGGAAAACGTGGAAAAAGGTAGGCCCGATCAATGACGGTAAGCAGTTACATACGATTCAACCTTCCATATTACAATATGAAAACGGAAAACTGCAACTATTGTGCAGAACACGGGAGCGTGCCCTTGCCGAATCGTGGTCGTCGGATGGAGGGAAAACGTGGTCGCCGATGGCAAAAACGTCGTTACCTAATAATAATTCCGGAACGGATGCCGTGACTTTACAGAACGGACTTCAAGTGTTGGTATATAATCATGTGCTTCCTCATGATACATTGAAAAACGGAAAAGGAGCACGTACTCCTTTGAATGTGGCCGTATCGGAAGACGGAAAGACGTGGTATGCCGCCCTGGTGTTGGAAGATTCACCCATCAGCCAGTATTCTTACCCTTCGGTGATCCAATCGAGCGACGGAATGATACATATTGTGTATACTTGGAGGAGAAAAGCGATTAAGTATGTAAAGGTAGATCCCAATCGCTTGGTTTGGTCCAAAATAGAAGACGGAAAATGGCCTTCTTCCGGTGAGACTTCCGAAATTCAAGTGGTCAATAAGCATCGATATAAAGTTTCGGCTTGTGATTGGATGATGCTGAAACGTCAGAAAGTGGGTGCTATGGAATTGGCTAAGGAAATTGGAGCCGATGGATTGGAATTGGACATGGGCGGCTTGGGTAAACGCGTCCGTTTTGATAATAAATTGGTGGAGAAACATTTTCAGGAGCTGTTTATTTCGGAGTGTAATCGGTTGGGGATTGAATTCAGTTCGATTGCCATGTCAGCTTTTTACGGACAGTCGTTTGCCAAACGGGAAAATTACGAGGAATTGATGGATGAATGTATCGATGCCATGAAAGCATTGGGAGTAAAGGTTGCCTTTCTTCCGTTGGGTAATCAAAGCGATTTGTCGAAAGAACCCGAATTATATCCGGAGGTGGTGAAACGATTGAAAGTAGTCGGAAAAAAAGCGGAAGCAGCCGGGGTGGTGATCGGAATAGAAACTTCTTTACCGGCCAAAAAAGAGGCAAAATTAATTGATGAGATAAACTCCCCGGGAATCCGGAGCTATGTGAACTTTTCTTCCATTTTGAAGCGAAAAGGAGATATCATTAAGGAATTGAAGACATGGGGTAAAGATCGAATTGTACAGATTCATGCTTCCAATACCGATGGACATTGGTTGGAGAATGATCCCGCAATCGACATGCCCGCAATTAAAAAAACGCTCGATAAAATGGGCTGGAGCGGATGGTTGGTAGTGGAACGTTCTCGGGATACGAGTGATGTGCATAATGTGAAAAGGAATTACGGTGCGAATGTGAGGTATTTGAAATCCGTATTTCAATGAAGGAGGCGGGAAGATAGGGACTTAGTCCTTTGTTGAAGCAAGGTGTAACCGGCGGAAGTGCGGGAATATCTTTTACCCCGCAAGTTTCGCTTGCGCTACACGTGCGGTTATGCATGATTTCGTCCCGTTCGGGACTTAGTATTTGGGAGCGTTCTTTTACAAGATGAATCAGCTGATCCTTCGTCCTTCAGGACGGC
>DAIQOU010000013.1:0-8136 GCA_036787725.1 Bacteroidales bacterium | reverse complement strand
GCAATGCTTGCTCATAGCCGAGTATAGCATTCCCAATATAGATATTTCTTCAACTTTTTATCAGGAAAGAGTCGGAGAAAAATTATTAAATATAAACCCTTATTAATATGAAACAATTGATTATAAATTTTCTTGCTTTATACCTTATCTTTTCGGCTTGCTCCGGGAACAAAGACCGTTCGCAAGAGAAAGCGCCGGAAGAGGTTATTTATCCCGTATTGATAGAAGTGATCGGGGAGGAAAAACTCTCTGCCGACAGGTTGAAGGATATTTGCATCTCCGAAGCTATCTCGGTATCTTCCGTTTACGGCAGGAAAAACCGGTTGATTGTTTTTGATACCGTTCCGGATAAAGAAGGATTAAAGAACCGGATACTTTCCGAATATCCCGATGTTTCCATTAAAGAATATGAAACTCCTTTTTATGTGTTTGACCGCAGCAGATGTGATTCGGGAAGAGTTACAGGAGAACGAACTCATGTGATTATGACGGCTAATTTAGTATCGGATACGGCGATGCAACGGGAATATATGCAGTACCATGCCAATCAGTTTGAAGAATGGCCGGAAGTATCGGCCGGATTTTGCCGGGCCGACTTCCAACAATTACTGATTTATCGTTCCGGACGACAATTGATGCTGATTATCAGTATTCCCCAAGGAGAGAAACTGGAAGAACTGGATCCGAAAACAACCGAAAATAACCCTCGGGTAGATGAGTGGAACTCGATTATGGGAAAATATCAGGAAGGAATACCGGGTACAGCCCCCGATGAAAAGTGGGTGTTGTTTACGCCCGTGCAATAATTATTTTATTACAGATACAATTTAATGAGACAAACAAATTATCAGTTATTTGATTTTCTGGATTTTAATCCTCAATTAAATGAAGGGGAATCGTTATGGCGAGCCGAAACTCCTACCGATATTCGCGAAGAAAACGGAGCTGTATTGATCTCGGTTCCTTTCCGGAAACAATGCAATTCCAATGAGATAACCCCGGAGACCGGAGTGGAAAGAAAGACATATATGCTTCGGTTGAGAGCGTATGGCGATAAGATCGTCCGTGTTTCTTTGACATGGGACAATGTTTTCCCGGAAAGTTCCGAGATGTTGGAACAAGATCCCCGATTGGAGCTGTGTCCGTTGACTTGGGAAAAACGACCGGAAGAGTGGGTGATAAAGGACGAGAAAGGAAGAAAAAGAGCCATTGTCAATTTTCGTAAACCCCAAACGGATTGGTGGAGCGATTTGCAGCCGGGACCGCCGGATACCATCGATTTGCGTTTTTTTCCCGATGGCGAAAAAGAGGTAAAGTGGCCGGCTTACGATATGTTTTCTCCCGCTCGCCACGATGCTTTTGCTTTGGCTTATGTAGAACGGAACGGCAAGCCGCACCGCACCGCTTTTGCGTTTCATTGTGAGCCGGACGAGTGCTTCTTCGGAACGGGAGAACGGTTTGCAAAGATGGATCTTTCCGGAAGAACGGTACAATTGCGCAATCAGGACGGTCAGGGTGTCAATAATCGCAGGACGTATAAAAATATACCTTTTTATCTTTCTTCCGAAATGTACGGGTTGTTTCTGCATACCGGTTCGTTTGCCAAGTTTTCACTGGCGGATCATTCGACTCGTTCCGTACAGGTACTGGTAGAAGAACCCGGACCGGATTTCTTTTTATTGGGAGGAGATACTCCCGAAGAGATATTGCTCGGCTATCGCCGGTTGACCGGATTTCCTTCCATGCCTCCTTTGTGGAGTTTCGGAGTGTGGATGAGTCGGATGACTTATTTCTCGGCAGATGAGGTAACGGAGATTTGTGACCGGTTGAGGAAAGAAGAATATCCCTGCGATGTGATTCACTTGGATACGGGATGGTTTGAAACGGATTGGTTATGCGAATGGAAATTTAATAAAGAACGATTTCCCGATCCGCAAAAGTTTATCCGGGAGCTGCGCAATAACGGATTTAAAGTAAGTTTGTGGCAATTGCCTTATATCGCTTATAATGCCGAGCAGTATCCCGAAGCCAAGGAAAATAATTATATAAGTAAGACGGAAAAGAAAATTCAAGGCGCATCCAATTTCAGTGTGCAGGATTATGCGGGAACAATCGATTTTACGTATGATAAAGCGGTAGAATGGTATAAAGGACTGTTGAAAAGACTGCTTGATATGGGCGTGACTTGTATCAAGGCTGATTTTGGGGAAGATATTCATTTGGATGCCGAATATCATGGTATGACTCCCGATCAGTTGCATAATATTTATCCTCTTCTTTATCAGAAGGCAGCTTACGAAATAACAAAAGAAGTAACGGGAGACGGGATTATCTGGGCGCGGGCCGGGTGGGCCGGATGTCAACGTTATCCGCTGCATTGGGGCGGTGATTCCGCAGCTACTTGGGACGGAATGGCCGGATCTTTGAAAGGCGGATTGCATTTGGGACTTTCGGGCTTCGGGTTCTGGAGTCATGATGTACCGGGATTTCATGGTGTCCCCGATTTTATGAACTCTGTTATCCCGGATGATATTTATGTGCGTTGGACTCAATTCGGCGTATTTACTTCTCATATCCGGTATCACGGATCTCATAAACGCGAGCCTTGGTTTTATCCCCAAATTGCTCACATTATAAAAGCTTGGTGGCAATTACGTTATCAATTGATTCCTTATATCTTGGAACAAAGTGAGACAACGGTCCGCACGGGATTTCCGGTATTGAGGGCCTTATGGATGTATCATCCGGAAGATAAAACCTGTCGGCATATAGATGACCAATATTACTTTGGAGATTCTTTTCTGGTTGCCCCGGTGATGAATTCGAAAAACCGACGGGATGTGTATTTACCGGAAGGAAAATGGGTACATTTTTTTACGGGAGAACTCTATACCGGTAAGCAATGGATCTCCGGTATGGAAGTGCCGTTAGAAGAAATGCCTGTTTTTGTGAAACAAGGAACTTCCGTGCCTGTTTATCCGGAGCGGGTAAGTAATACCGATGAGATGGATTGGAGTAAAACAACCTCGATTTTATTTGAAGAAGGAACTAAAGTTTCCTTGTTTTAACCTTTTAATTATTGCAGGAAAATGAATACATGGAAAGCGAATTGGGAAGAATCAAAAAAACATTATATGGATTGGTGGAACGGTCGTGGAATCGTTTTAACCATGTGGGAACATTTGGAAAAGGAAGGAGCTCCTTATGAAGATATTCCGGCTCCTCCCCCGGCTAAGGATTTGGATCAATTTTGGTTTGATCCCGATTGGCGTTCGGATTATTTGAATTATCAGATGTCCCGCTACTCCTATAAAGCGGATATTCTTCCGGTGGCCAATACGCAGCTGGGACCCGGATCATTGGGCGCTGTGTTGGGTGCGGAATTGGAAGGTCGAAAAGATACGATCTGGATACGGGAACGATCCGATTTTGACGGCCGGATCCGGTTTGATGAAAACAATCGTTGGTGGCAATTGCACTTGGAATTGCTGCGAAAATGCAAAGAAAAAGCAGCCGGCCGCTATTATATCGGATGTCCGGATCTGGTGGAAGGGTTGGATGTATTGGCAAGTTTGAAAGGGTCCGATAATGTAATGATGGATATGATTATGGACCCGGACGGGACGTTGGAACAATTGAGGGCTATTAATGATGCTTATTTTCAAGTGTTTGACCAAATCTATGAGATTATAAATGAAGATAAAGAGATGGCTTTTTGCTATTTTTCCATCTGGGGGCCCGGGAAGATTGCCAAAATTCAATGTGATCTTTCCATTATGATCTCGGAAGAAGATTTTCGAACCTTTTCCATTCCTTTTTTACGAGAACAATGCAATCGGCTGGATTATACGCTTTACCATCTGGACGGAGTGGATGCCATGCGTCATGTGGATGCTTTGTTGGAATTGGAGAACCTCAATGCCATTCAATGGACCCCGGGCTACGGTCAACCGCAGGGAGGCAATGCGTGTTGGTATGAGTTGTATGAAAAGATATTGGCCGGCGGAAAGTCGGTGATGATCAATTGGGTAACATTGGGTGAACTGGAGCCGTTGTTGGACCGGGTGGGAAATCAAGGATTGAATATCCAGCCGGATTTTAAGTCCGAACGGGAGATCGAAGAGGCGTTGAAGATTGTAGAACGTTATCGTTAATCATTAGATCGTAAAACCATGAATAACACTACCATCGATATTGCCGGAGCGGATATTTTTGTCATTGTTCTTTATTTTATCATTCTCTTCGGCATTGCTTATCGGATCAGTTCCGGCCGGAAGAAAGGGGAGGGCAATCTTTTTTTGGCCAATAAGTCTTTGGGCTGGTTTGCCATCGGACTAACCATGTGGGGAACCAATGTAGGGCCTTCCATGCTGATTGCCAATGCCAGCAGCGGATTTGAAAGCGGGATTGTAGCCGGAAATTTTTCTTGGTATGCATTTCCTTTCATTTGTATGCTGGCTTTTGTGTTTGCACCCCGGTATCTGGGAGCCAAAGTAACGACTTTGCCTGAATATATGGGAAAACGATTTGGAGAAAACACGCGCAATTATATTGCTTGGTATTCCATCTTGACTATTTTGATCTCTTGGTTGGGCCTAACCCTTTTTTCCGGAGGGGTTTTCCTAGCTCAGATATTGGGAATTCCGTTGTGGAGTTGTATTATTATTCTGGTATTGATCTCGGCCGGTTTTACATTCGTGGGAGGATTGAAGACGATTGCCTATACAAATGTATTCCAAATGATTTTATTGATTGCGGTTTCGGTGGTATTGGTGATCTTCGGAATCAATAAAATAGGCGGTGTGGAACGGGTAATTTCCGAAACTCCCGAAGAATATTGGAATTTATTCCGACCGCTTAGTGATCCGGATTTTCCTTGGTTGGCTATCTTGATCGGCTATCCCATAATGGGAGTCTGGTTTTGGTGTACGGATCAATCCATGGTGCAATCGGTGTTGGGGGCGAAAAACCTGAAGCAGGGTCAATTGGGTGCCAATTTTTGTGCTTGGTTAAAAATTATCGATATTCCGTTGTTTATTCTGCCCGGGATTCTGTGTTTTCTGCTGATTCCCAATCTGACCAATTCGACCGATGCTTATTTACAATTGGTGGAAAGCGTGTTTCCTCCGGGAATGATCGGATTGGTAATCGTGGTAATGGCTTCTGCTCTGATCGGTACCATCGGTTCCGCCCTTAATTCGCTCAGTACGGTATTTACCATGGATATATATGTGAAGAAATACAAACCCGGAGCCGGTGATAAAGAAGTAATCGCTATCGGCCGGGCAGTGGTGGTTGCCGGAGCTGTAATTTCTGTCTTTCTGGCTATTGCGATTACACAAATACGGGGATTGAGTTTCTTTAATATTTTTCAATCGGTGTTGGGATTTATTGCTCCGCCGATGTCGGCCGCTTTTTTATTTGCCGTTTTTTGGAAAAAAACAGCGGCGAAGGCGGTGAATTTCGTGCTTACCGGAGGGACTGTTTTCAGTATTGGTACCGGTATTTTGTATTATTGCGGTTTAATATTGCAAGGGGTTCATTACCTGTATCTTTCGTTTTTTATATTTATTATATTGGCTTGTTTTATTTGGGTGTATTCCGTAGTAACAAAAAACACATCGGGATCTCTCTTGGATTATAAACCGTTGAAAGTGGCGGGGAATGTAAAGATCTCTTGGATAATACTGGTTCTGGTGATGATCGGGTTGTATACTTTTTTCAATTAACCGATAAATAAGGGGAGGGGATGCAAAATGAAGATGTATTTTTTTCCGAGGGAACGGTTCCCCTCCATGCAGGTGAAGGTCTCACCTCTATGCAGGGGAGAGGCTCCCCTCTATGCGGGGGAGGTATTCCCCTCTATGCAGGGGAGGTGTTCCCCTCCATGCAGGGGAGGTGTTCCCCTTTTTGCATGAGGAATATTTCTTGGAGATATTCATGAAAAAGAGATTACATCGCAGGATAAGTAATCAATAAAAATAAAAAAACAAATCCCCGGTTTCTTTGTAAAACTTAATAAGCATAAATCGGGTTTATATAGAGAATACAAACAACATAAATTATCGTATTTAAAAATAATTATGGATGCCATTTTAGAAAAATTGTTTGCGTGTGTAGAGTTCGGGAAAATCGACCAAGCTTCTCCTTATCCTCCTCAGATGAAGGGGCAACCCGGGGCGGACGAATATACCAAGGAAGCGTTGGAATCAAAAATTGTACCTTCCGAAATCATGGATTCGGCATTGATCCCCGCAATGAATAAGGTAGGCCGGAAGTTCACGGAAAACAAAATATTTGTTCCGCAAATGTTATTATCGGCCAAAGCGATGAATGCCTCTTTGGCTCATTTGAAACCCTATTTCCAATCGGGAGAGGTAAAGCGGAAAGGTACTTTTATTTTGGGTACGGTATTCGGTGATTTACATGATATCGGGAAAAATTTGGTCGGAATGATGATTGAAGGAGCGGGCTGGGAAGTGGTTGATTTGGGGATTGATGTCAAACCCGAACAGTTTGTAGAAGCTGTACGTCAATATCCGGATGCCGTGGTCGGAATTTCAGCTTTATTGACTACTACCATGGTGAATATGGAAGATGTAATTCGGGCCGTAAAGGAGATTTCTCCAAAAACAAAAGTAATTGTGGGAGGAGCGCCCGTAACCCGGGATTTTGCCGGCTCCATCGGAGCGGATGCATATGGCAGGGATCCGCAAGATAATATTAATTGGTTGGAAACATTGGTTGCATAACAAAATAGTTGTAAATATGAATTGGATTGATCAAGTATTAAAAAGCGATAAGCGGTTGGCCATTCCCATTATGACCAATCCGGGGGTTGAAGCGCTGGGAAAAACCGTAAGAGACGCTGTTACAAACGGACGGGTACAGTATGAAGCACTCAAATACCTTTCCGAGACCTATGATGTGGGAGCTTGCACTACCATTATGGATCTGACAGTGGAAGCGGAAGCATTTGGAGCCAAAGTGCAATTTTCGGAAGACGAGGTGCCGACGGTAGTCGGTCGGCTGATTTCCAACAGGCACTTGGCCGATGCGTTGAATATTCCCGATATGACGGCAGGACGCATTCCTCAATATTTGTTGGCTGCCCGGTTGGCCGCCGAGAATATTAAAGAAAAACCGGTGTTATGCGGGTGTATAGGACCTTTTTCGTTAGCCGGCAGGTTATATGATATGTCGGAGATCATGATGGGGATTTATACGGATCCGGAAACGGTTACTGTTTTATTATCCAAATGTACAAGCTTTCTGACCCGTTATTGTAAAAACCTGAAAAATACGGGAGCAGCCGGAGTCATTATGGCCGAGCCGGCAGCCGGATTGCTTTCCAATGAGGATTCGTTGGAGTTCTCCTCCAAGTACATCCGTAAAATCGTAGAAGCTGTTCAGGATGATAACTTTGCCGTTATTCTGCATAATTGCGGGAATGTGGGACAATGTACGGATGCCATGATCGAATCCGGAGCAAAAGGATTGCATTTCGGAAACAAGGTCAATATGGTAGAGGTGTTGGAACGCTGTCCTTCCGATTTGGTAATAATGGGTAATCTGGATCCGGTCAGCGTATTCAAACAGGCGACTGAGAAGGATGTTTTTGCAGCCGCCCGTGAGCTGTTGAAAGCGACGAAGGATTATCGCAATTTTGTAATATCGAGCGGATGCGACCTCCCTCCGCATGTGCCTAAAGAAAACATAATGGCTTTTTTCGGAGCGGTACGAACGTATAATGAGATGAAGTAGGAAAGCGCGAAGGGTTAAGGCGCGAAAGAGGAAAGCGCGAAAGGGAAAAGCGCGAAGGCGAGAAAGGAAGGAAGGGATTTGGCTCGGATAAGAGGGTGTATCAAAAGTCCAATTGTTCTTTGAATAAGTTAGGGATTGTAGTTTCGCCTTGAGGAAAGCCCGAAGGGCTTTAACTATGCATAAGAGGGTATCAAAAGTCCGGGTATTTCCCGTATAGGTTATAAATTTGGATGTAATTGCCCCGAATAGAGGTAACATGTGCATAACCCCGGGTGAGTGAAGCGTAACCCGGGGGGGCAAAGAAAGCTTGGCCTTTTGACACACTCCCAAGTTAAATAATAAACAATACTATTTTATTAAATATAAACACCA
>DAIQOU010000246.1:0-6777 GCA_036787725.1 Bacteroidales bacterium | reverse complement strand
GAGTTGTTACGTTTGCAAATGTCTGATGATATATTTTATGGTATTATTATTGTATCGGTTTTAACGGTTCTTATTGTCGCTTTATCTATTTTATTTTACTTGAAAATGAAGAAGGAGTTTTCTCTATATTTGCATAAGGAGATTGAATATGAAAACTCCATTGGTTCGTTAAAAGAAAAAATAGCGGAACAAGATCAAACTATTGGCCGGTTATCGGATCAAATTTCTGCACTAAAAGAGTCAACCGAGGTTTTGAAATCGGTACAGAAATCGGAAATTGTTATTCCCCCGGAGGTGAAAACTCCTCCGCGATTTCATCCCGAAACATTTTATTCCAATCCTAACTTGGAAGTAAACGGATTCAAGGCAATCAATCTGAAGAGAGAAAATATAAACCGGAAATCTTGTTTTGAAATTTATCAATATGAACCGGAGAGAGCTTCTTATACAATTGCTCCCGAAGCCGATCTTATTTTAGCTTGGGAAATGATAGAGGGTGTATTGGATTATGAGTCTAAGCCTATTCCGGGCGTTGATATAACAGTAATCACGGATGGAGAATTAACTTTAGAGAATGGAGTGTGGGTAGTAAGGAAAAAGTTGAAAGTAAAAACAAGATAATTGAGAAACGGAGGATGAAACTATCTGGTTATATTGTAGCGGTTTTATTATTAACAATTGGATGTGCCGGTAATTGGAAAGATTCGGTGAAGTCAAAAGGAATGGTAGGAATAGAGACGAACACACCGTATACACCGAGGTATTTTTTTGAATTGAGTGAGGATTATTTTAAGGCTTCCGATAAACTCAAAATAACAGTTCCTGAAGAGTATGATTTTGTCGTTACTTCATCCGACTCTTCTACTGTTACTTTCAGGCGAAGAACTCCCGAGGAAACAGATATAAAATTTTTGATTTTTTGGGAAGGCGAGAAGGCCGAATATGATATTAAAATTAAAAAGGCGGTTTTGGGAGAAGAATCGGAAGCCTCGGTTTCGGAAAACGTAGTGATAGATAATGTCACATCTGCTACGGAAACTAAAGATGGTAAGTTCGGTTTTGTTTTTATATTTATTTTTCTTCTGCTTCTTATTACGGCTGTTTTTTATTTTTTGTATCGAAAAGCAGTTTCTTCTTTAAGGAAAATTCTTCGAAATATTCCGGAAGAGTTCGGTTTTTCTCCCGGAGTGAAAATAAAAGCAGACCCGATATTAATGCGAATGAGTGATTTTTTTGATTTATTTGCTGTTATTGTTGCTATTCGGAAGAAGTTGTTTGAAGAAGAACAGATAAAAGAAGAACCGGAGGAGCAACCCGTAGAGGAAAAAGTCGAAAAAACAATTAATTCTTCCACATCGGAGGAGGTATCATTTGTTGAAGATAAACCGGATGATGATACGGTTTGGTTAATGGAAGAGGAAGAATTCATTTTTGACAAAGGCAAGAAAATGTATGCCTCCTATGTATCTTCACAAGACCCGTTGGGCTTTTACGAATCAAGTTTGAAATTTGGGTTTGATCGGAAATCGGTTTTTGTATTAACCCGTATTGATGAGTATAGAGCTTCGTATGAAGTTGTGACAGATCGTTCCAACCATGAGGCTGCTTTATTAAATCTGGAAATGTTTAAAATAGCTTGTGATTTTGACTTTTCACCAAGGTCTGCTTCAGAAGAAATCATAAATGAGACTCCCGGTGAATTATACCTTGATGGGAATGGGATATGGGTTATAAATAAGAAAGTAGTTGTATCATTTCGACCGGACAATGTTTTGTGAAAAACAATGCGGTTAAGAACGATTGTTCCGGACGACATCATAAAGAATCGAAAGAGATGACTGTTATTGATAATCAATTTGCTAATTATATAAAAAAAAGAGCAATAAAATCAGTCCGGTACGATATTCATGCGCATAAATTTACGCTGCCTAAAGTAACTCTAACTAAGCCGGAACTCTTAGAAATAAAGGAAGAGTATGAGCGTATTATTGGTAAGGAGGATAAAACAGATGAATATCTAGAGATCGTTAACCGTGTTTTAAAGGATATAAAATTTGAAGTAAAGAAAAAACCGCAGATTTCCGGAATTAATCCTGAGACCATACCGGTATTGCAACATGTGGTTTTCAAAGAAAACAGTCCTACATACGGTCCCTCCGAAATTCAAATGTTGTGTATCGGAACGGGTCGTTTTTTGGTAGTCGCGGATAATCGAAGCGGAATACAGGAGAATGATGAATTAGTTGTATTGCCTAATCCTTGGAATTATAAAGCCCCCGCCAAATTTGAAGTATATCGGAAGAAAAAACGTTTTCCGGATAAAAGTACTGTATTTCAATCTCATGAATTGCATAGTGTTGAGTTTTGGTATCCTTCTGAAATATATAGTGTTATCGACAACTTCGGATCTTTTTCTGTCGAGGAGGGGAATACGGAGCGGGAAACGGATACTGTTTCCCGGGAACAATTGCAAGAAAATGTACGGATGTTGTTGAATGAAATAGAAGCGGTAGTAGCTTCCGGAACCATTGAGCAAAACTATCCTTACTTAGTAAAATTGGCCCGAGACTATCATATCGGTTCGTATGTATTGCACTTGTTGATTGAAACGAAGGATACTCAAAAAGAATATTATGCTCATAACGCAGAAGATTGGGTTAAAAATTTATCTCCATATGAACTGAAAAAAATAAAAGAAGCGGAAAGAAAGAAAGCGGAAGAGATATACAAAGGCTTTTTTCAGACTAAGATCGATCATCGTGGCAAAGTGAGTTCCCCGGCGAGAATGGAACTAAACCGTTTTTTGGAGAAAAACGATTTGTCAACAGAATGGGCGCAAGCATTTGAATATCCTATTATAACGGCAAGAAAAACGGCTTATAAACAAAAGAAAAAGAAACGAAATTTACTTTATTTCAGGATTATTCTGGTTTTTGCAATTGTTTTTTCCGGATACTATTTTTTTCGGAAACAAGTGACCGGATTCGAAAACCGGATTCAAGCGGGAGACCAATTAGTGGAAGCCGGCTATTATCCGGAAGCGATTGAGGAATATAATAAAGCATATACTCTTTTTTGGAAAAGAAGAACTGTTAGCGAAAAAATTATAAATGCTAATATTGCAAAAGATTCGGTAGTTAATAAACGGATTGAACAAATTAAATTGCTGTTGAAAGCGGATCGTAACCGATTTAATGAAATAACAGAAGAAAAATTGTTTGAAGCTTTGAGATTGAGTTCCGATAATGAAGAACTGCTTAAGTTGAAAGGAAAATGGGAAAATCAACAGCGAAAGTAAGGCTCTTTTTATTATTTGTATCATTTCTTTTTCCCTTTTTTGCGTCGGCTCAACATGAGCGGTATTTGAAAGAGGGAAATCGTTTATTTAAACTCGGAAGATATGGAAGAGCCATTGAACAATATGAAGTAGTATTAACATTGTTACAAGATAAAGGAATGTCGGGTACCCATAAAGAATATGCCGAGATAGAGAAGAAGATTATATGGAGCCGAAAAGCCGAGAATGGAATCGTGAGAGCCAATTCTTTCCTGAAAAAAGAACAATATGAAGAGGCTAAAAAGCAATATAAGTCTGTTCTTTCCATTAATCCGGCAGACGCCGGAGCAAAAAAAGGTATTGAAATTTGTGAAGAAAAATTAGCCTTGACTCAAAAGATGCCGGAAGAAGAAACTTCCGTAAAGGAAATTTATTCAACCGGTAAAGAAGATAACATATCCGGGAAAAATGGTGAAATTACAGAAGCGGATTTGGCGGAAGATATGCTGCTATGGCAACGGACTGTCAACGTTAATACAGGGGAGGCCTATGAAAATTATCTTCGTTCTTCTCGAGTTGCCGCTTATAAAAACGAAGCTATGTTGGCTCTTTGTAAATGGAGAGATACTCAGCATTGGACTCGTATTTCCGGAAAGGGTAATATTGATTCTTTGCATGCGTATTTGGAAAGCGAAGTGCCTTGTAAACAATATGAGTTTGAAGCCGGTGTGCGTATTAAACAATACGAATTTCGAGACATGTTAAGAATGTGTGAGAATTTGTATAAAAAAAGAGAATACGGGGAAGCTTTATCCTGGTATGATTACATCCGTTCTATTGTTCCTTTGCCTGATTCGGACAAAAAAATATATGAGGATTGTAAGGCTGAAATTACTTATCTTTCTATAAAAAAAAAATCTCGAACAGAAGAGTTGGAGCAGTTTGTAGAGTTCTACCCGTTTAGCAGACATTATGCAGCGATCGCTAATCGGTTGGCGGAAAAATATGCTGATCTCCTTTCCGTTCAATCCGTTCAAGAGGACTATGACAGAATATTACGTTTAGCTTCCGATCCGAAAACAATAAAAGAAGTGAAGAAAAAGATCAATAAAAATAAGAAAAAAGTAAAGTCGACTCATAAAAAATAAAACTGCATATAGATAGGGTATCACATATGCAGTTTATTATAATTACATGAAAAATATTCTTTCTTAATGCTTGTCTTGAAGAGATAATTATCTTTTTAATACTTTATAATTAATTGAGTATACAACTACTTTCACAAGCGATTGTAGAGAACGGGGATAATACATGATTAAGATAACCGTCAACTTCTTTTATTAAAATTAAGAAAGATCTTTATTCTAGTAGATACAATAACCGTGCCGAAAGAGTGCTTTTGTGGGTTTGTGTTTGATAAAAAGTTTATTAATAAGGTTTTGTGCAGGAGGAGGAAATCAATTTGCTATTTAAAACATAAAATTGTGGAGAAAAACCACAATTTTATGTTTCATTGGGGAAATATACCCCATGTGCTCCACGCCATTATATGGATAAAATCCGAAGTGTATTTAACAATTCTCTATTGATTGGTTTATCATTTTTAATTGCTTTGGAAAACGGGACATATACGATCGCGTCATTTTGTACACCGATCATTACGTTTCGTTGATCTTCCAGTAGGGCATCAATTGCTGCAGCTCCCATCCGACTGGCCAAAATACGATCGGTCGCCGAAGGCGATCCTCCTCGTTGAATATGCCCCAAGATAGTTACGCGAACATCATATTGGGGGTATTCTTTTTTTACACGCTCCGCCATTCCCATTGCACCACCGGTGATTTCACTTTCTGCAACCAATACAATGCTGCTGTTTTTTGATTTTCTAAATCCGTTTTCAATCAGTTCATCCAACTGGTCAACTTCGGTTGACATTTCAGGAATAATGGCAGCTTCTGCTCCGGATGCAATTGCACCATTCAACGCTAAAAAGCCGGCGTTTCGCCCCATCACTTCGATGAAGAACAGACGGTCATGAGAAGTAGCTGTATCCCTGATCTTATCCACAGCTTCCATGATTGTGTTCAAAGCAGTGTCGTACCCAATGGTAGTATCGGTTCCAAAAAGATCGTTATCGATTGTACCCGGTAAACCTACAATGGGAAAGTTTTTTTCTTGAGCAAAAATACGAGCACCGGTGAGAGAACCGTCTCCTCCAATTACAACTAATGCATCAATTCCTTCTTTCTGGAGAGTTTCATAAGCTACTTGCCGTCCTTCCGGAGTCATAAACTCCTGACATCTGGCTGTTTTTAAGATTGTTCCTCCTCGCTGAATAATATTGCTGACATTATTGGTTTTGAAGGGGACAATTTCATTTGTAATCAGGCCTCTGTACCCGCGGTAAATCCCTTTTACTCCAAAACCGTTATAAATAGCAGCCCGGGTCACGGCTCGAATTGCTGCATTCATCCCCGGGGCATCACCACCGGAAGTGAGAATTCCTATACAATTAATATTTGCCATACATTCGAAGATTAGATAATATTATAGGCATAAAATAGGATCATTGCCTTAGACGGTGCAAATGTACAATATGTTTTTCAAAATCCAATTATTTCTCTAAACTCTTTACTTTTTCAGCAATTTTCTCCATCTGCCATTTGGGGGTAGAAGTAGCGCCACAGATCCCGACTGATTGTACATTTCGGAACCAACTTTCTTCCAATTCACAGGCTTCCGAAATAAAATACGATTTGGGATTCGCTTTTTTACATTCTTCAAACAATACTTTTCCGTTTGAACTTTTCTTTCCGGCCACAAAGAGAATCAGGTCATGACGAGCTGCAAATAATTTAATATTAGGCAGCCGGTTGGCGACTTGCCGGCAAATAGTGTCATAATACCGAAAAATGGTTCCGGATTTTTTTTTGATTTCAATATTCTTTACGATGCTTCGGAAATCGTCGAGAGACATGGTGGTTTGAGAAAAGAGATAAATATCTTTGTTGAAATCCAGTTTATTTAAGTCTTCTTCTTTTTCTATTACAATGGCTGTTCCCTCGGTTTGACCAACCAAACCATTCACTTCCGCATGACCGATCTTTCCAAAGATTACAATTTGGGAATTCTCCGGGTTGGAAGCGGAAAATTGTTTGGATATTTTTTTTTGTAATTGCAATACTACCGGGCAAGTGGCATCAATGATTTCAATATTATGAGCTTTTGCGAATAAATAAGTGGACGGAGGTTCTCCATGCGCCCTCAATAATACTTTAGCCTCGTTCAATTCTTGAAACCGGGTATGATTGATTGTCCGTAACCCCATGGTGTTGAGTCGTTCCACTTCCCGATTATTGTGCACTATATCCCCAAGACAAAATAATTCGGATCCTTGTTCCAACTCTTGTTCCGCTTTTTTTATGGCATTCACCACTCCAAAGCAAAACCCGGAATCTTTATCAAGCAAAATAATATCTGCTGATTCTTTAGCAATATCA